>CAZSIH010000064.1:0-11095 GCA_964606925.1 uncultured bacterium | reverse complement strand
TAGTTGATTAGCATTTAAATATAAATCAATTAATTCACTTAATGAACTCAAACCAGAAGGAATGTCACCGCTTAATTCATAATCTAAATAAGTCGGCCATAATGTGGAACATTTAAACTCTGCCAATCTACCACCTTCCCATACCTGTTGACCTAATGCAATCGGAGATAAATCAGATGGCGGTGGATCATTTCCTTCTTGCGAATTATCAATAAATTCCTGGAGAACATTTAAATCAGTTTGATAGAAACAATTACTATTATTTAAAACTGTAACACTTTCAGGTATATCTAATATTTCTGTGTATCCATCCTCACATTCCCTTATAAAATTAATATTCATGTCAAAATTGACGAGATCTAGTTCATTCCCAGACAACTCCGGTGGTCCATTTACGGGATTGACACGGGAAAAGAATTCTCCCGCCAACCGTACCGAATAATCGGACCAACCGGGGTCAAATTCATGGCGTGGGTCCGGGCGGTAATAGTCCGTAGAAACAAAATGGGCACCGCTTGCCAGTGCTTCATCCCGGCGGGATGTGTCTCCGGTTCGTGCCTGTTCCGTATCGGTGTCTGCCCGGGTGCGTACCAAATATCCCTGATTCACTCTTTCAGTAATTTCTGGTGAAGGTGTGTTCATTCCCAAAAATGCCGCTTCCGGAGTTCCGGGAGGTGCTTCTATAAATAAAATTCGCCCGGAGAGAGACGGGTATCCTTCTATATAATCATTCATAAGACTTCCCTGGTTGTCCAAGCCAAACATGATCTTCCCTCTGGCTTCTCCCAGTGTGGGCCAACCTCCATTCAGGACGGCATCCTCCAGTGTAGTAAAATCTCCTCTCACTATGTCGGGAGTGATAATGTTTTCCAGAGATTCGCCAAACACATCCCGAATTTCAGCTTCTACTTCTTCCAGTCCGATGAGCTCAAAGGGTAGTGGAACGGTGTAGGTTATGGAATCAGGAAGGAGTGCTATCAAGTTTACTAATTGAGGGTAATCATCAAAATAATCTTCCAATCCATCGGATTTACACTCGATGAGGACAAATATGGGAACATGCCCCGGGAATATATCAGACCAAATTTTTAATTTCTCCAATCCCTTTTTAAATGTAATGAGGTGGGTATCAAAATCAATATCGGGAAAATGGAGTACCTTAAGTCCCGGTTCATTCAATTCAGGAATATCAGGTGTCACATCCTGTCCTGCAAGCCAATTTCCCATTCGGGATGCAAACAGACCTCCCTCCGGATCACGATACACATCCAGTTCGATCTGGCGGATTCCGAAATGTAGAGATTGGTCAAAAAGAATTTCGTGGGTGTAATCAATGGACATTCCCAGTTCCGGAGCAAACACATTGATGACGCCCATGAGCGTATCGTATGGAGCAATATGATAACTGTTATGACTTCCTACAACTTGAAGCTGATTCAGTTTCAGCTCATCGATGAGTGTGAAAAGTGAATCATTTTGATTCAGGCTTAACCAACCGCCATTTCGATTTTCCCATCCGTAAATTTTTGTGGTGTCATGAATGATGGTGTTGGAACCAAATTCGAAAAAAGAAAATGTGAAATAGTCTCCTTCCAACAATCCTTCATCCAAATCTTCGGTAGACGGATCATCACCGTAAATTTGTAAAATGAAATTTGAGCGATTATCAGTTTCAAATATTTCTGAACTCCCAGAACATGCACCGTCCGGATCAAAAGCAGCTATCCAGTCACGTGTAGAGGCTGGTGTCTCTTCAATCGAGGCTTGCCCCAGTACAATAGCAGACAAGGGTGATTCGTTGTAATTGAATTCAGGAGGTTGGGTATATAGAACAGTAATTGAAAATAAAGTAATTCCCATTTTTATATTCCGTTTCATATAAAAATAATTATTTTTGTTTTAAAAACCAAAATACAAATGGTAAACAAACCAGATACATCAAAATTCCATAAACACCGGAGGGAAGGCTTAATATGGATATACCAGTGTTTTGATTAAGGATTAAATTGCCAATTGTAATTCCTACCGTAGCATTTTGAATCCCAGATTCTATGGCTATGGTGATCGCCTGTTTTTTGTTCACATTGAACATTTTACCACTATTGTAGCCAATAAATAACATTGTTATAATTAGTGCAATAATTGCAGGCCCCAGAGAAGTTAAATTATTAATAAATGTATTCCATTCACTCGCCAATGCACCTGCTACAATTATTACAAATAATACAGTTGAAATATTATTGGCATTAGGAGCAAATGATTTAGCGATTGTATTATGCTTTGTATTGACATATAAACCTATACAAACAGGCACCGCTGTAATAACAAACATTGTTAATCCTAAAGAAAGAATATTGATGGGTGGAGCATCAGAGCCCATAAAGTATTCCATGGAAAATCCTACAATCAATGGTAATGTAATAACAGTAGCTATACTCACTATTGCAGTGTATGATATTGATAACGCAGTATCACCTTTTGCAAGTTTAGTGATTATATTAGAAGTTACACCTCCAGGACAACAGGCAAGTATCATCATTCCTACAGCCATTTCTTTTGGTAAAGCAATAACAGATACAATAAAAAATGTAATTATTGGAAGCATTATCATTTGATTTACAATACCAATTGCAAATGCCTTTGGTGCACGAAAGATAATTCTAAAATCTTCAATGGTTAAACCAACTCCCAATGTGAACATTATAAAAATAAGAGATAAGGGTAAAAAAATATCGATAATCATTATGATATTCCTTTATTAATAATTATTAAATCCACATATCTTTATCAATAGTTAATTCTCCTCCTGCATCACCTGTATTTATCACACCTCTTGGCTCAACAACTAAAATTTTACATTCATTTTCTGAACAGGGCTTGTGTTCAACTCCTTTTGGAACTACATACATTTCTCCTTCAGATAACTTTACCTCACTACCTCTGAATTTAAGCGTCATCTCACCTTCAATGACTATAAAGGTTTCATCTGTATGTTTATGATCATGCCACACAAATTCACCTTTAATCTTTGCAAGTTTAAATTGATAATCATTCATTTCTGCAATAATTCGAGGAGACCAATGTTTGGCAAACTTCGAATACTTTTCTTTTAAATTAATTTTTTTTGATAACATTTAATTTCCATTTAATAATTATTATTAAATCCAATTATGACAATTCAACGCTTCTTTCAATTCCTCATCTCCGTAATGCAAGTAATTCCGTCCTTTCTGTATCCATCGAATTGTGCGATCTTTTTTCAATACAAAAATGGATGGGTACAATTCATTATCTCTCAGGATTAATCCCATTTGATTTCCGATTTCCAAATTCGTATCTGCAATAAAAGGAAATGGAAATTCCGTTTCTTCTTTTACTTTTTTCACTTCTTCCTCATTCCCGGGACAGACCACTAAAAAACTCATATTGCACATTTCAAACGCACCGAGATTTTGTTTGATCCGCTCCAGCTGATTTTTGCAAACGGGACAGGTTGGTGATTTCAATGTAACGATTACAACTGTTTTGCTTTTGGTTATTTTTTCAACATCGATTTCCTCTCCGGACAAAGATGTAACCGATTGCGGAAATTGGATGGGTTCCGCACCAAAAAGAAAAATAGATTGGATCAGAACAATAATGAAAATGTGTTTGAATTTATGTTTAAGATTCATTTTCACAACCTGTACTTTTGTTCCGTTTCTTTTCTCTTAATCATTTTCTTTTCAGTGAGATTCCAAATAAACATATTTTATTTAAACCATTTTGTCGCTAAATCAGTCCACCTTGGGTTATTCTCTTCAATTAATGCGATTTTCTTTTTCCTGAGCCATCCTTTAATTCTTTTCTCAAGTTCAATTGCAGCTACAACATCATCTGTTTCATCATACCAAACCAATTTGTATGTATTGTACTTTTTGGTAAAGCCCTCATTAAGTTTGTTTTTATGCTGATAAACCCTATTTTCCAAATTGTTTGTCATTCCTGTGTAAATCACTTTGGAATTACTCGCCATGATGTAAACAAAATAGGTTCTATCCATAATTTCAAATATACAAAATTTACTGTCATTCTGATCCCGATTTATCGGGAGAAGAATCTCAAAAGTATGTTCAATAATTCGATATTGAAAAAAATGTAAGGTTTGCTTAGGCGTGGCTCACTAATAAAACCACACCATTATACTAATGTTGCCTGGTGTTGTATTGTAAAATATCCCGAAATCAACATTGTTTTCCGTTTTGTTTGTAATTCCTAAAAGAAGTGTAGGTGAACTATTAATCGAGTCATCATCTTTAATATAATATATTCCATCATCTGCTAAAATTTCAGATGAATCGTATCTTTTATAAAATTCATTATGAAAATTCAAACCTCCGCTTAAATAAATCTGTAAATTATTTTTAGTTTTAATAACTTTTCCAACAGTGATCCATAAATCTTCTTTAATCTTACCTTTGTCTGTATCTAAATCAAAAAGAGTTGGAGAAAAATCATAAGTATTATCATCGTTTCTTGAATTTGAGAATAAATATCCACCAACCATTATAAAATATTTTTTATGAGGGTTTCCTGAAATCATTGTTCCAAATACGGAATTAACACTAACTCCTGCTTCACCGACTCCTAACCCACAACCAAATAATAATTGATGTGGTTGAGAATAAATTGTAGATATTAAAAGTAATCCAATAATTATCTTCATCACAACTCCTTAGTTTGTTTTGAAAGTTATTCAGTTGATTTTATAAAAAACGGTAACCAATGAAACTAATATGCCACCCGCTAATGAAATTCCTGCACAAAAATACTTGAGATTCTTCACTTTGTTCAGAATGACATGTCTTTTATTTTTCAAGTACAAAATGCTTTGATGATCTATCTCTAATACCGAATCCCTAATTTTTTATAAATAAATGAAAGAAGCCATGCCGGTCCGATTAGTAAATACTGAACGTCCTTGAAAAATGACGGTTTCTTACCCTCAATCTTGTGACCGATAAACTGTCCTACCCAAGCGGGGATAAAGATTAAAACTGACGTTTGCCACAAAGGAAGATCGATGGTTTGCATGAGCCATTGATTTCCTAAAATTAGTAAAATCCCAATGACAGACATTCCCAGAAACATGACAACCGAAAGCCGAAAATAGAAGATCATGGTGAGAAAGATAAAAATGATTCCCCAATTCAGACGGAACCCAAGTCCAGTTTCGGGGAAATAGTTGTGGGGAATGGACCAGAATAATCCAATAGTGCTGAGCATAATAATCGGAACACAAACCCAGTGGATCTTTTTATTTACCGGATTCTGATGACTTTCGCCATATTCATCCAGCCATGTCTGAATTGATTTCATTCACATATTCTCCCTTATTTAAAATGAAAAACGATCATATAGCGATGGAAAATGTAAGTTGGGAATTTGGGATATTCAATAGGTTTTCTATCAATCATTTAATATCAATCAAAGAAAATGTTGGAATTAAAATCCGTTTTTGATCCCGCATCCACCATTGTCCAGTTTCCTTCTTTTGTTCCGAATTTGAAAAATGATAATTATAGAGCCATACTCTCAAATAATTAGGGGTTTCGGTTTCATTTTCCAAAAGTCCCAATACGGTTGGTGAACCTTCCAGTAATTTTCGCAGAAACCGATAAAACCAATGATAACTTGATGGGACACGAAGACGGTTCATAAAGGCGGCATGATCCTGAAATGTTTCCGGTTTTTTCGTGTTCATCTGCCAGTAGATTTCGTCCACCTGCTCAAAAAACAGGGCGGCAAACCACATTTGCCAATCCAGTCTCGGCTGGTGAGGCTGAACGAAACCGGGATGAATACTCTCCTTTCCCACTTTCCATTTGAATTGGATTTCTTCCCAGTCTTTCCCGTTCTTACTTTTTTCGATGATGAGTTCCGGTCTTTCAATTGTCATCACCGAAAATAAACCGTATGTGTTTATGATTCCAATCGGACGAATCGTGCCCAGTGTTTTTTGAATTGGTAAAGGAATTTTTAAGTCTGGAAAATAACGTAGAGTTGTATGCAAACTACTTAGAAGCAGAATTACAAATACGAATCCTGCAACACATACTTTTTTGAATTCAATCCATTTCGATAATTGTGTATTTTGTTTTTGAATCAATGAATTTTTAATTTTGAAAAATTTTCTAAACACACTGTCATCCAGAAGAAAAATACAGAGACTCAGTGTCAACAAATTGAAAAAGGTATAATTCCCGGTGATAAGAATGAGTACCATCAAGAGAGATATGTAAAACCAGGCTATGAGTTTTATCCTGCGGGGACCGAAGATAAAAAAAGGAATGATCAACTCTACAAAAAACATAAATCCCGTGGAAAGTTGATGAAACCACATAGGAAATTGATGCATATACCATGCTGTCCAGGTCGTAAGAGGCTGAGTTTCATAGTGATAAGCAAGAGCGGTCAAGTCCGTCCATACAGAATCACCGCTGACAAGTTTTGTGACACCTGAAAAAAACATGAGACGAAACAAAAGCCATCGCATTAAAAAGACACATCCTTTTGAAAGTGGATATTGTTTACATAATTGAAATCGGACACAATTTGGAGCTAACCATATTGCAAGGAATCCACTTTCCAGCAGAAGAATATCCCATTGAAAACTCAAAAATCGCTGACCACCTGTGTACACCGATAAATACAAGATCCATGAGCCCAATGCGGACATTTTCGGGAATAATCCTATAATCAACAGAATTGAAAAGATCATTCCAGAGATGCATATAAATTCCATTCCTCCGAAGTCAGGAAAAAACCACTGAAGCGATGGGGAATGAAAAAATCCTGAAATCCCGAAACGAGTTTCTAATTGATCAAAAAAGTCAATAACCGGAAGGATTCCTTCTTCCCCCACTAATCCTTCCCACTGAACCCAAAAAGAAGTGAATCCAATAAAGTAGATAACCGCAAGACATTTCAAAAATACCCATCGGGAAATATGATATGACGGAATTTCTGTGCTTTTCCCCCAAAGGAGTTTTGTGATTTTTGAGAAAAAAGAGCGATGTTTTGCAACAAATGAATATGCAGATTCTGACAAGGACCGAAAGAATCCGATTCTTTTGTAAATCCAGCTGAGGTAACCTAAAAAACGATTTAATGAAAAAGATTTAAAAACTGCTTCTGCGCCACTATTTATGGTTCCGTCCGGATGAATGAGAAAAACTGAGGATTGAAATTCTTTTTTTGATAAAGGTGAAAATTGATCACCACATTTTTGATAGGAAACATAATGTATTTTTTCTCCTGTCATTGCTCTCCATCTTTCGATCCAGAATGTACAGAATCCGCAATCTCCATCGTAAACCATGGTAAGAATAGAAGGGCGTGCCACTTTCGGTAGTTTATCAGGTTTTGTTTTTGTCATGAGTGAGAAAGTTAATAATATTGACGCTTATTCATGAGAAATAAATTCATTAAATACTTCCTCCCTGCAGTTCTTATAATTTTGTTTGCTGGATTCCTGATCTCAAAATGGATTTTCCGTCCACATTTTGAACTTTCATCAGAGGGTTTGACTCAGGTAAAATCCAGGGAAGTTACCATTTATCGTGACACATGGGGTGTTCCTCATATATTTGGGAGATCGGATTCAGATGCTTCTTTTGGACTTGCATACGCACATTGCGAAGATGATTTCAGCACTCTTCAGGATGTAATGATCATGGTGAGACAAAAATCCGGTTTACTAAAAGGACAGGAAGGTGCGGTTACGGATTTCCTTGTGGAATGGCTCAGGATTTATGAATCTGTAGATGCGTTGTATGATTCTCATTTAAGTCCGGAGGTTCGCCAGTTATTAGATGGATATTGTGAAGGTATTAATCTCTATGCCCATGAACACAATGAGGAAATAAAACTAAATGTATTTCCCGTAGAACCCAGGGATATTGTGGCGGGTTTTGTGTTTCGAACTCCCATGTTTTTTGGTCTGGACAGAGAATTGGAAATGTTATTCAATCTCACTGAAAAACCTGACATCAGAAAACCAACATTCAAAGAAATCGAAGATTTTCCCATTGGTTCTAACGGATTTGCAGTATCACCAAAACGTTCTGAAAACAGAGAAACCATGCTTGTGATCAATTCTCATCAACCTTGGGATGGCCCTACTGCATGGTACGAAGCACATGTTCATAGTGAAAATGGTTGGAATATGAGCGGTGGTTTGTTTCCCGGTTCACCGGTGATCTTCGTAGGACATAATGACAGTCTCGGCTGGGTACACACTGTGAATGATCCTGATTTATTGGATACGTACATTTTGGAAATCCATCCTGAAAATCCTGATTTATATAAATATGATGGAAAGTGGATTGAACTGGAAAAAAAATCAATGTCCATAAAATTGAAGATTTTCGGGCCGTTTAAGTGGACGATAAAACGTGATGTGCTTTGTTCGGTTTACGGTCCCGTTTTACAATTTGACCATGGAACTTATGCAATCCGATATTCCGGAATGGGTGAAATTCTCCAATTAGAACAGTGGTACAGAATGAACAAATCTTCCAATTTTTCGGAGTGGTATCAAGCAATGGAAATTCAGGGAATACCGTCTCTAAATACAGTTTATGCAGATTATTCAGGGAATATTTTTTATGCCTACAACGGAAAATTTCCTCATCGAAAACCGGGATATGATTGGCTGGGTTATGTCCCCGGCTGGACATCAGAAACGTTCTGGGATTTCACTTCGGAATTTGAATCTGTTCCTCAAATACTCAATCCTGAAAGTGGAGTTCTGTTCAGTACAAATCAGACTCCGTTTCGTGTAACCGATGGAAGAGACAATTTAATTCGAAGTAATTTCCCTACTGAATGGGGAGTGGAAACACACATGAACAATCGGTCGCATAGGGCATATGAATTATTTTCAAGTGAAACCAAAATAACATTCGAAGAAATTAAAAAAATAAAATTTGATTATTATTATTCAGAACGGTCTGGAATGGCACAATATATAAAAGATATTATCCGAGCCATTGATAATTCTTATCCAGACCTTTTTGAAGCAAAATCAGTCTTAATGGATTGGGATTTAAGCACCCATCCTGAAAATAGAGAAACAGCGTTGTCTATTTTAGCAACCAAACCGTTTATACAGTTCCAGTACAGAAAATTTGACGATGCTTTTTTGTTGGGACATACCAGAAATGCAGTTAAATATCTAATGAAATTTCATGGTTCTTTACGGGTTCCGTTTGGTGATATCCAACGATTGATTCGTGGAAAAACGGATTTACCCATTGGTGGCGGTCCAGATATTCTCCGTGCTGTATATAGTCAACAAAGTGAAGATGGACATTTAATTGGCAAAAGCGGTGACGGGCTTTTCCTATTTGTAAAATGGGACAAAAATGGAAAGGTATATTCTGAAAGCATTCATCAATATGGAAGCGCTACAAGTAGAACTAAATCAAAACATTTTGATGACCAAATTCCTTTATTTGTTCAGGAAAAAATGAAACTCGTGTGGAGGAAAAAAAGTGAACTATTAAAACATGTGGAAGTGGAATACACTCCTGGGAAATACCTTTCAAATTATTAAACTGGAAATTTGCTACTAAAACACAAAATAATTTTGAATATTACTCCAGCGATGGTTTGTAGTATGCACAGACAGGAATGTATGTACTACGGTTTTTACAATACAACAGAACCGCCTGCTCCATGAATATGGCGGGCGGGCATTCTTGTCTGTTTAAAATTGGGTTTGATTTTCTGTCTCTCCAATACGACTATTCTTCTCCGGAGTAAAAAAATAGTACCCTTAAATACTTAGTGGCTTCGTGACTTTCTGGCTGGTGAATTAATTAGATTAATTTAAAGCATGTGGAACAGAAAGCCGAAACGGTGCCACTTCCACAATAACTGTATCTCCTTCATCGGTAACCATTTCATAATGTCCTTTCATAACTCCAAATTGAGTTTCCAGTGGACAAAAACTGGAATATTCGTGTGTATCTCCCGGTTGTAATGTTGGGCGTTTCCCGATAACTCCTTCTCCCCTGACTTCCTGAACCCTTCCCAGCCCATCGGTGATATGCCAATAGCGGTTCATTAATGTAACCGGAATGTTACTTTTATTTTCAATGGTAACATGATACATATAACAATATTGCCCTTCCTGAAGATTCGATGCACCGGGATCATATCTGCTGTGAACAGTCACCTGAATATTGTGTGTTTCCGCAGATGAGGAATTGAGTCCTTGTTGTTGCATTATTTCGGTTCTGCTTTCTTAAGTTTATCTGGGTTTTTATTTGGTCCAGGTTGGATTTTCTTTTTTTTCTTTTCTTTGGGAAATTCCACATGTTTATATTTTTTTCTCAATTCCTTTAATCGTTTCCTGAACGATTTTTTCAGTGATTTTATTTCACCTTTTTGTTCATCCCTCAGGAATTTTATTTTTTCTTTATATCCTTCATCAATGGATTTTTTTTGAGTGAGATACTCTTTTCTGAGTTCGTCAATTTCATTTTGAGCGGAAACATCTTCCACTCTAATCTTTAAGAATTTGTCCGCTTTGGGTTTTTCTTGAGGATATCCTAAACAGATCAATGATGTTAAAATAATCCAGTATTTCATATGTTACTCACAATTTATTTAATACTGAAAATAGAAAGATAATATCCTGACATCACAATGTTTTTATCATCACCGGTAATGTTTTATTCAGTTTCAAATTATCGCCCAGATCAACGCTTTTTTGATGAATCCCAAAACAAAAATAGCTATGAGGGGAGAAAAATCAATCCCGAATGACATGGGCGGAAGCATTTGTTGTATGGGTCTGATGATGGGATCGGTGATGCGGTAAATCCACTGGACTATTTCACCACTGGAATAAATATTAAACCACGAGAGAACGACCCTTGCAATGAGACAAATGTAGATTATCTGAAATGTTAATTGGATTGCTGTAATTAATAAATTGTTCATACTAAAGGATGTTTTTAAAAGAGCGGGCGATGAGAATCGAACTCACGTCACCAGCTTGGGAAGTGTATCACCTGAAATTTTATCTTGTATAATATCTGCATTT
>CAZSIH010000063.1:0-11097 GCA_964606925.1 uncultured bacterium | reverse complement strand
ATATCCGCGATACATTTCGGGTGATCCTGCAAATGGCTGTTGTTTTAACATCCGGTGCAAATATACCTGTGGTGAAAGTTGGACGAATAGCTGGTCAATTTGCTAAGCCGCGATCCAGCCATACTGAAACAATCGATGGTGTGGAACTTCCCAGCTACACCGGCGACATTATTAATGATATAAATTTTGATCCGGACAAACGCCAGCCCAACCCGGATCGTATGCTGAAGGCCTATTCTCAATCCGCTTCAACGCTGAACTTGCTACGCGCTTTCGCTGATGGTGGTTACGCAGATTTACGTCATGTGAATTCCTGGAATATGGGTTTTGTGAAAAGCGGTCCACAGGGTGAACGGTATCGACATCTGGCACAGCAGATTCAAGAAAGTTTAAATTTTATGGATGCACTGGGCATCAATTCCACCAACACGCCCCAGCTTCGACGTGTCCATTATTACACAAGTCATGAAGCATTGCTACTCCCTTACGAAGAAGCGCTGACTCGAGTAGATTCTACATCAGGGGATGTCTATAACACATCGGCCCATTTTGTCTGGATTGGAGATCGCACGCGCTTCAAAAACAGCGCCCATGTTGAATTTTGTCGCGGAATTAAAAACCCCATCGGCATAAAGTGCGGACCATCTTTAGAGCCAGATCAACTAATTGAATTATTGGACATTCTGAATCCCAACGATGATGCAGGCCGGATTACACTTATTGCCCGATTCGGGCATGATAAAGTGGAAACTTATTTACCAAAATTGATTCGTAAGATTCAGCAAGAAGGCAGAACCGTTGTTTGGTCCTGCGACCCCATGCACGGCAATACTATTAAAAGTAGCAATGGAATTAAAACGCGTCCTTTCGATTTAATCATTGACGAAGTAAAAAAGAATATCCAAATCCATAAATCGGAAGGGTCTCAAATTGGTGGAATCCATTTAGAAATGACGGGACAAAATGTTACTGAATGCACCGGTGGTTTGGATGATATTTCTGATGATGATTTGACCGATCGATATCGGACCCATTGCGATCCGAGACTCAATGCAAACCAAGCAATTGAAATGGCATTTTTGATTGCAGATGAATTGAAGACGAATGGGTAATAAAATTAGAATAAAACGAAAGTGAAGAATAAAGTGGACCCCACTTTTATTCTCCCCTATTACAGGGGAGAAAGTCAAAGGATTCAAAAATTAATGTGTCCACGGCTTGGATATGTTTTTATTACGTGTCCATTATTTGTAATTAATTACACATATAATGATATTAAACTTTATTCATGATTAAAGGCGAAATCACATTCCCGGGCGATAAATCCATCTCCCACCGTGCACTTATGTTTGCTGCATTGGCAGTTGGAGAATCCCGGATTTCAAATCTATCCACCGGTGCCGATGTACAATCCACGCAAAAATGCCTTGAAGCTTGTGGCATAGAAATTTGGGATGATGGAAATGAAGTAGTTGTGAAAGGTGGAACATTTTCTGATCCTTCAGAACCATTAGACTGCGGGAACTCCGGCACGACCACAAGATTACTTTTGGGGTTATTTGCCGGACAAGGAATTAACGCCACTTTCATTGGAGATGACTCACTTTCTTCCCGTCCCATGAATCGTATTTTAGACCCACTCTCTCAAATGGGGTTGAAGTCCGAAAGCAATGATGGAAAACTCCCAATCACTATTTATAAAAGTGAATTAAGTGGACTTCATTATGCGTCTCCCGTTGCCAGTGCCCAAGTGAAGTCGGCAGTTCTATTGGCTGGGCTTGGGGCCAGTGAAAATACATCTGTTAAAGAGCCAATTCTTTCCCGAGATCATACAGAAAAAATGCTGAAAGTACTTGAAGCAAACATTTCAACCAATGGGCTTACAACCATTGTTTCAACAATTACATCACCCCTTTTATCTTTTGACTTGTCGGTTCCGGGCGATCCATCAACCGCTGCATTTTTTGCCGCAGCGGCGGCATTGGTTCCTGAATCTGAAATTATATTTAATCGTGTGTTGTGCAACCCAACGCGAACAGGATTTTTTGCTGCATTGGAAAAAATGAGCGCCGGAATGGAATGCTTAAAACAATGGAATGAAGCAGGTGAACAAATCGGTAATCTGAAAATATATCATCAACCCTTGATCGGCATCACCATTACAATAAATGATGTCCCCGGATTGATTGACGAACTCCCCATCATTGCTATGCTCGCTACCCAAGCCAAAGGAAAAACTGAAGTCCGGGGAGCTGAAGAATTGCGGGTGAAAGAATGTGACCGCATTCATGCCATTTGTTCAAATCTGAAAAATATGGGCGCTAATATTCAAGAATTGGATGATGGATTTATCATCCATGGATCATCCCAATTAAAGGGTGCCGAAATTGAAACATTTCACGATCACCGGATTGCCATGGCATTTACCGTCGCGGGACTTGTTTCCGATGGAGATGTTGAATTGGATTATCCTGAATGTGCGTCTATCTCCTATCCGAAATTCTATAATGAATTACGACGGTTGCAGATATGAAAAATTTTGCAGTCATTGGTGATCCTATTGCCCACAGTTTGAGTCCGGTTCTCCATCGAGAAATATATCTGCAACTTGGAATAGAAGCCGAATTTGAAAAAATTCATATTCCACCAAAAGCTCTCCATTCTTTTATGAATACGAATGAATTGGATGCCTTTAATGTTACCATTCCCCATAAACAAACCGTCATTCCTTTTTTAGATGAATTGGATGAATCGGCAAAAATCATTGGTGCTGTAAATTGTGTGCATAATGGAAAAGGATACAATACAGATTGGATTGGATTCACGAAAGCGATGGAATTAAACGATGTTATTTTGATCGGAAAAGATTGCGTGATTATTGGTGCTGGCGGTGCAGCACGGGCTATCGCATCCGGTTTGATACATGCTGGTGTTAATTCAATCTCCATATCGAACCGCACCCAAAATAAAGCAGATCAATTGTTAGGTTGGATTAATTCAATTTTTCCAAATAATCCCAAAAATGAGAATCCAGATTTAATTATTAATTGCACTCCACTGGGTATGTGGCCGGACATTGAATCCACACCGGAAGTTGAAATCAAAAACGGACAGATACTCGCCGACACCATTTATAATCCAATAGAGACTAAATGGCTAAAAGCGGGAAAAGCAATAGGCGCTAAACCAATTGGCGGATTGGATATGTTCATTGCTCAAGGACTGGCATCTGCGGATATTTGCTTCGGCGAAAAAATTTCAGAAAAAATTGATTATAATAAGATCAAGAAAGCGTTAATAAACGAACTAAAAGTGTATTCTTTATAGTTATTGATGTACTCTGAAAATTATTTTCTCCGAAGCAGTGGGTTGTACTTCGGCTTTTTTTAGTTTTCTCACCCACTGCTGAAGGCTTGCCAGTTTTTCAATGGTCACGGTGTAAACGCCAAAGGATTTTTCCACAGTACCTCTGATAATAAATAATGTTTCCCAGTGTAGCAAATCTCCAACCTCTCGGAATACTTCCGGAAAAAGAACACATTCGTAAATATCCGTTTCATCTTCCAGTGTTAAAAATTCCATGGGATCAAATTTCCGTGTTACCGTTTCCTTTCGGGTAATGTACACACCAATCAAATAGATCGACTGTCCCACATATTTTGGAATATCCTTCGCATGTTTGATTCGTTGGCTCAACATAGGACGATATATCTCCAACGGATGAATAGATATAGGATAACCAAATGTTTCCAACTCTAATCGATAAAAGTCATCAGAAGTAAGATCACAATGAGTGGGCAGTGCGGAAAGTGGTTCCCGCCTTCCGTTTTGCAAATAGAAACCAGCTACATGATATGCTAATTCCCGATGGGTTAGTTCTGGCGCAAGGTTTTTAAAACAACCTGCATTGGTCAGCGACATGGCATCGGCCAAATCCAGATCCACCCGAGATAAAAAATCCTCCAGCGAATCAAATTCCCCTGCTTTGCGCTCATCTAAAATCGTATCCACCGATTTCTGCTGGAGCCTCCTGATACTCATGAATCCCATCTGAATTTTATTTTTTTCTCCCCACCACTTTCTGTGACTTCTGTTGATATCCGGTAGTAAAATTTGAATACCAAACCGTCTTGCTTCGCTCATATAGGCATAGGATGAATAGAATCCGCCTTGGTTGGAGATCACTGCTGCCAGAAATTCTGCCGGGAAATGTGCCTTCAGATATGCACAGGTAAATGATAACATAGCATAAGATGCGGAATGGGGTTTGCAAAATGAATATCCCACAAATGAAGCAATCATGTCCCACACATCTTTGATCATATTGGGTGAATATCCCTGGCGGAGTGACCCTTCCGTAAATTTCTTTTTCCATGAAAGGATGAGATGGTGCATGGAATCCCGGCTCATGGTTTTTCGCAATGCTTCCGCTTCAGCGTATCCTAACCCCGCCATGGTCATGGCTGCCATAGAGACCTGTTCTTCATAAACCATGATACCGTAACTTTCTTCCAGAAAATTTAAGTCAGGATGGATCAATTCCCATTGCTCACCATGAATCCTCTCCAGCATGATATTAGTGAATCGATTCGCCGCCGGGCGGATGATGGATGAATAGATCACCACATGTTCAAAATCTACTGTACCTGCTTTTGCCAAGAGTTGTCGTGTGGCCGGACTCTCAATATAAAAAACCCCCATGGTCTTTCCTTTTTTCATGAGTTCTTTCGTCTTTTCATCACCCACAGGTTGGATCCGGTGGTATTCCACATACTTACTCCGGGATGCCGTTTCACCGTAATTTAAATTGACCTGTTTGGTAGTGTCCCGAACCACCGCCAGACTCCGATTCCCCAAAAGATCGATCTTCAATAGTCCCGAATCTTCCACTTGGTCTTTTTCCCACTCCACGATTTGCACACCTTTCTGAGCAACGAGAACCGGTACATATTTTCGAATTTCATCCGGAACAATAACCACCCCTCCAGGATGAACCGACGGATGACGGAACACGCCAACAATTTTCTCACTCTCCCGCAGTACTCGAATCAGAGTATCATCTAAGTCCACATTGGCAAATCGTGGATCGGTGCGAACCCAATGCTCCAAATCCCGGCGGGATGCATACCAACCAATCCGCTTCGTTATACTCTTGATCTCTTCATTAGACAATCCATGGACTTTCCCCACTTCTCTGATTGCTGATCGTGGTTTCAAAAAAACTTGGCTGGAGACCATTGCTGTCCGTTCATTACCATATTTTTTAAAAACATAATCTAAAATATCATCCCGCTCATCCCAGGGAAAATCTACATCAATGTCCGGCATGTTCTCCCGCTCCGGGTGAATGAACCGCTCAAACTGCAATGTGTATTGAAGGGGGTCTACCTGAGTAATAAATAGACAATAACTCACGATGGATGCAGCAGCAGACCCGCGACCGATGGTGGCTCGTGTTTGCATTACAATATCCCACACAATCAAAAAATAAGGGGCAAATCCTTTCTGAGTAATAATATCCAATTCATATTCAATCCGCCGGCACACCGTTTCGTTAATTTCACCATATCGCTTCCGGGCACCAGAATAAACCTTATTTTTTAATTTCCGGTTGGATATATGTGTATCCTTTAGCGAAAGTCCAGGGAAGATCGTGTTAATAAATGACCAGTTTGTCTTGCAGCGGTCTGCCAAATATAGGCTGTTGTTCAGAACCTCCAAACTATTGGGAAACAGTTTTACCATTTCTGCTTCGCTCCGAAACCAGTGTTGATCTGATTTGCATTGGGACATCTCTAACTGCTCCAAAGCCGTATTGTTTTCTATAGCTCGGAGTGTCACATAGACACCGTGGTCGCCTTGCGACCTGAAATAAACGTCGCCTGTTGCTACTATTTCCAGCTTCAGTTTTTTGGCCAATTTCTGCGCAGATAATTCCTGAACACCGGGACGTAACTCAATAAACAGATGAGTATCCGGAATAAACTCTTTTAATAATTCCAATGTTTTTTCTTCATGTGACAGGACAAAAAACCCGGACATCCTTGATTTCAGAATATCCGAAATAGAATTATTTGGGTCATCATGAACGGCTGAAACTGCTCGGCAGATATTCTCATAGCCAGATTGATTTTCTGCCAGAAGGACTGCTTCATCTTTGTCCGTTATTAAATTAACACCGGCAATGGGCTGAATACCCGCATCTTTACAATGCTGGACAAACCGGATGAATCCCCACATCCCGTTTACATCGGTGAGGGCTAATGTATCCATGCCGTTGGATCGGGACAGATTCATGAGATCCGGGAGCGATAACAATCCCCGCATGGGAGAATAGACGGAATGGGCATTGAGATGGACAAACATTAAACTCTCCCTAAAGTCTGGAATACATCCGCAGTCTGCAAACTTCTAACACCGTATTTTAAGCGCACTTTTTCTACAGCTTTTGAAACAGCCATGTTGCGGTTCTCTTCAGTCATAAAGAAATTTTTCTGATCTGCATAAGGGCGAAAATGGTATATATCAATTAAAATGGTTCGGATTCGATTCCTTCTTTCGTTGGCTCTGTTAAATAATTTTCTACAAACAGCAATTACCGATAAATCATCAATGCCTGTTATACATCCTGTGCGGCTTCTTTGATGTCCATCAGTATAATGAATCTCTATTCTGGCCTTTTTCGCCGCCTGCCGGCGCTTCCGAAGTTTGAAGGCTACCTGTTCCGCCAAGTCCTTCACCACCGCATGGAGAATGTTTTCATCGTTTGTGTCTTCAGGTAAAACAGTTTGCTCTAAAATATGATCTTTGAGTTGTGGCGGTTTCACAATTGATGTGTCCTGTCCCCGTGCTTCCCGTGAAAGTTGCACTGCATACATACCAAAAAAGGTGCGAAACTCATCAGGATAATCTGCCAGAGACTGAAGCTGGCTTACCTGCTGAATCCACAGAAACCGAAGCAGACGGTTTACTGATCTTTCTTTCACCGTGGGGAGAACCAGTGGTTTCAGTGGCGATAAAAATTGCGCTTCTTCTCCGCTCTGAACTTCATGAATTCTATTTGGGATCACAGTGGTTACAATCCGGCTTACTAATTTATTCGCACTGATCCCGACAATCCCTGAAATGCTGGTCTGATCCTGAATTCTTTTGACAATGGATAGTCCGGTATCCTGCACATGATCACGAATCATCTGCATTCCCTTCATGTCAAGATAAAATCCTCCAAATCCTTCCGGCTCTATTACGGGTGTGAACACTGAAACCGTTTGGTAGATATAGTGACTCACCCGGGCGTACAGAGAACGGTTATACGGCAAAAGCTGAACTCCATGGTTCATTTTTCGAACCACAGATACTTTCATACCACGGAATAAACCTTCTTCTTTTGCCTCCGGAGACAAAGATACAATGCTCCCATTGGGATGGGAGGATGAAATTATAGCCACAGGGCGGGTTTTCATTCCGGGATCCATAATCCGCTCGGCCTGAAGTTCCAGTTCTTTCAGACGTATATGGAAAATATCTTGATCGTTATTAAACACAAAGGACACGAAGAACTCTAAGGCTCACATGACCATGCGTTTAATCCCATTCTTCACAAGCGGTACATTAAAATTGATTAAATATCCTAATCGTAAACCAGAGAGCCGTAAATAAGTCATTAGTTGAGATTCAAATATCGGGTTCATTTTTTCAACGGACTTCAACTCTACAATGACAGACTTCTGAATCAATAAATCTAGCCGAAGTGGTGTTTTAAGCGTATTCCCATCATATTGAATTGGAACTGACACTTGTCTTTCAACAGACAATTTTCTCCTTTCCAACTCATAAGCCATACATTCTTCATATACTGATTCTAAAAGTCCTGGCTCCATGGCTTTATGAATTTTTATTGCAACATCCACAATTTGAGTGCCAATGACATTTATTGAATTGAGACTCGAATCAAAAGTGTTGTTAGGCATACTTCGTGAACTTGGTGGTCTCTGTGTTTAAATAATTAATTGAAATAGTTCCTGAAAGAATAAAGAAGCACGCCGTTGATACGGAAATCGTCTTGAGGGAAAACTTTTATAACAGGAAAATCCGGGTTCCGGGAATGAAGTTCAACACAATCTGATTTGGGAACATAACATTTGAGTGTAGCTTCACCATCAATCAAAGCTACCACAATTTGTCCTGAATAAGCAGTTGCAGTTTTCTTAGCCACAATAAAATCACCATCATGAATCTGCTCATCGATCATGGAATCTCCCTTCACCTGGAGAACATAATTATCAGGATGTAATAAGAATGGCGGTACGTCTATCATCTCTGCATTCTCCAATGCTTCAATGGGTTCTCCTGCTGCAATTAAGCCCAATAGCGGTAACTGAGCCATAACTGTGGTTTTCTCTTTGTGAATTAAAGAGAGTGCCCGTTTACCATTTGGACCTTTCATCCGAGATAAATGACCTTCTTCTTCAAGAGCTTTTACATACCAATTCACGGTTCCCAATGAACCGAATCCTAAACCGGCCATGATTTCTTCATAAGAAGGAGGTTGTCCAAATTTTAATATAAACCGCTGGACATAATCCAAGAATTTTTGTTGTTTGAAAGACAGTGGTTTCATCGTGAGGGAATGAAAAAATGTTTCGTGATCAACCTTTTGTCCCGTGTAACAGACGGAAATACCTTTTTATGGGCATGATCATTGAGACGGGAAATAGCACGAATGACTGCTAAAGATGCTTGTTTTTTTATTCTTTTCTTCATCTGATTTAAGCACAGAGTTCACTAAGGTTTTTTACTTGGAGTACTCTGTGCCCTTTGTGTTTTATAAAAATACTCGTAAGTTACTCGTAAGTATATTACAAAAAACTTGAATATAAGTCAAGGGATAGAATGGCTTTACGTTAAAAAGTGTGGTTTAGCGATGGACTTGCCTTCGCCCCATCTCTAACAGCCATATAATTCAATTTGTAAATATATCAAATATTTTGTAAAATATTCGTGCAGAACAATCGATTTTTGAAATGATTATAATTCCGGCATAAAAACCGAGAATCTCCAGAATAGCAACAATCATGTGGGCATATATGCCCCTTGATTACGCTCTTCTATTCTGGAGTTAAATCAAATCGGTTGTTTTGCGATTACCACTTGAGGCGTATCAAGGGGTTTTCTGTTGAACGATCTCCCCAAAATACTGTCTCAATTTTCTTGAAATAAAAAAAGGAGACACTATGGTGTACACTCATACTATATACACAAAAAAGTGATCGCAATATTTTTAGGTTTTTCCATGATATTACCCTCAGCAATCGCATTTGGCCAAACAAAAAACTACCATGCATTTGAACAATCTGAAAATCCTTGTGAAAACGCAAGATATTTAGAAATAAAGAAAAAATCTCTGGATGAGATGTCTGATAGAGAATATAACTATTTCATTAAAGTTGACGAGAAGTGTAAGAATTATCTACAAAGGAATTCTGAAAGTAAAGGAGAAATTCAAAATCAAGAACTTATAAATGAAAATATAAATAACTCTTCAAAATTGAATGATGAGCGATTAAGGGAATTCAATAAAAGAAAATTATCAATCGAAATTATCACTAAAGGGGTGGGATCAGTCAATACTGAAATAGGATTAGCAGTTGGAGAATCTTGGAAAAATTGGACAGCATATAAAGGATATGACAAAATTTCTGAAGAAGATTTTTTTCAATGACTGGATACATCGATGAAGGTGCTAATGCCAAGAATTTTAGGAATACAAGTAAAATGTTTATTTGGAGCGGTATCATAGGTTCTATTGCAGGTATTCTTGGAATTAAGAATGCAATGAGGATTATGGATGATGCAAGAGAAAATTATGATTATTCGTGGGAAGCGGGATATACAAAAGAAGAAGATCGGGCTGATGGTATTGCATTAAAAAGTTCAGTACTATTTGGGTTGGGTGTAGGTTCAATTGTTTACGGTTTTATACGTTTAGAAAAAAATTGGGCTCCTTATGCAACTGTCGAAGGTATTGTTGAAGAATACAATAATAAGCTCATTAAAGAATTATCAAAGAAAAATTCTCTTCCTTAAACAACTTGAAAAAATATACGTTTATTGTTTTTTTTGGGCTTTACCCAAGTTTATTAAGAAGAGACCCAATTAATTGTTTTCTGTCTATGGACTTTCCCAGATTCTGTCTCTATAAATTTTGGAACAAAAACCTTTCATAATTAGCACTATGTATCGTATTATTAATAGTACTATTAATAACCTATTTAGAGTATTATTGTGAATAAACTCACTGCAAATGAATTAAAAACAAAAGGCGTTTCCATCCTTGATGAGATTCTCAAGGACGATCATGAAGCAACTATTACGGTTCGTGGACATAGTAAATATGTGGTCATGGATATGGAACGGTATAGTGAGCTTCGTATTCAAGATCTAAAAGCCGCCTATAATGATACCATGGAAGATATCAAAAATGGAAATTATATTGAAGAGAGTGTAGCTGACCACATAAAGCGATTAAATGACGAAGTATAAAATTTGGTTTTCAGCATCTTATTTAAAAAAATCCAAACGATTTAAGCGCCGCCACCCAAATATCATAAAACAATATGAAAAAACACTCCAAATTTTAGAATTAAACCCATTCCATCCTTCCCTTCGGCTCCACCGTCTAAAGGGGGAATTAAAATATCTCCATTCAGTTTCGATCAATCTTCAATATCGAATTACACTTCATTTTGTTATCAAAGATAATTTGATTATTCCTGTAGATGTGGGAAGCCATGATGAAGTTTATTAATCTATAAGTTCTGTAGTCTTTTTTCGTTTAATCTTTCCTGAACTAGTCTTCACAAATTCAGGAATAAAATAAACATCTTTTGGTGTTTCGTATTTATCTAAGTGCGGAAAAAATAATTCTGGTTCATCTCCTTCAACGAATAAAACTACTTTTTGTCCCAGAGAATCGTCAGGAAGCCCCGCGATAAAAAAAGGACGATTTGGAATCACTTCAGTTAATTTTGCTTCTACAACTTCCGGGATGATTTTAATACCACCGGAATTGATTACATTATTATAGCGACCTAACCA
>CAZSIH010000062.1:10227-11530 GCA_964606925.1 uncultured bacterium | reverse complement strand
TAATTTTGTTTCAACTTCTGAATTTTTCCCCACGAATCCCTCAAGGGAACCGTTCTGTTGAATATTAAGTTTTCATCGGTGGAATCTTTAGAATCCAAACAAAAATATCCCTGGCGTTCAAATTGTATGGTCTCCCCTTTTTTAACGGATTTAATTGCCGGTTCAATTCTACAGTTCTTCAATAAAGTAAATGAATTTGGATTTAGGTTATCCGTAAAATGTCCTCCGTCTTGAACTTTTGTCGGATTTTCCGATGTGAATAATCTATCGTATAATCTAACTTCGGCTGGAAGGGAATTTTCAGCAGACACCCAATGCAAGGTTCCTTTCACTTTTCGTCCGTCCGGAGCAGAACCTCCTTTAGTTTCAGGGTCGTAGGTACATCGTAATTCAATGATTTTTCCATTTTCATTTTTTACCATATCTACACAAGTAATGAAAAATGCATACCGTAGTCTTACTTCTTTCCCCAGGGTTAAGCGAAAGAATTTCTTGGGAGCATCCTTCATGAAATCAGACCTCTCGATAAATAATTCCCGAGTGAACGGGATTTTTCTTTTCCCTGCATTCGAGTCTTCGGGATTATTAATTCCCTCCACTTCTTCCACTTTTTCCTCCGGAAAATTTTCGATCACAACTTTCAGCGGATCCAGCACTCCCATAAAACGAAGCGCAGTTTTATTCAGATCCTCCCGCACGGAATATTCCAGCAAGGCAATGTCTGCAGTCATATCCCGCTTTGCTACCCCAACTTTCTCAGCAAAGTTCCGAATTGACTGAGGAGAATAACCTCGTCTTCTCATCCCGGAAATTGTTGGAATCCGGGGATCATCCCATCCCGAAACATGGTTTCCCTCCACCAGTTCAAGGAGCATTCGTTTGCTCATGACGGTATAATTCAAATTTAATCGGGCAAATTCAATTTGCCGAGGATGATATACATCCAATTGCTCCAGAAACCAATTATACAATGGACGGTGATCCTCAAATTCAAGTGTGCAGAGGGAATGGGTGATTCCCTCGATGGAATCTTCCAAACCATGCGCCCAATCGTACATGGGATAAATACACCATTTTTTACCGGTTCTATGATGAGATTCATGTAGAATTCTGTAAATCACCGGGTCTCTCATATTCAGGTTTGGATGACTCATGTCAATTTTTCCTCGCAAAACTTTTGAACCATTAGGAAATTTTCCCGCTTTCATATTACTGAATAAATCAAGATTCTCATCAATCGGACGATCTCTGAACGGACTTTCTTTCCCCGGTTCTTTCAGAGTTCCCCGAAAATCATTTATTT
>CAZSIH010000062.1:0-10127 GCA_964606925.1 uncultured bacterium | reverse complement strand
TCTACTATATTTTTCATGTATTCATAAATGAGACTACCGTGAAAAGGGGTTAAAACCCCTCATTTTGTGTTTTGTTTTTTAATCCAAACACTTTTTAATTGATATTTTTTTCAATTGGTAGGGAATCAACCGCTTTTTTTAATCTGCGGATGCAGGTTTCTTTATCCAATACTTCCATCATTTGAAAAAGTGATGGACCTGCTCCGGTTCCGCTTATGGCCAACCGAACGGGATGAATGAGTTTTGCAGGATTTAACTCTTTTTTGTCAATCAAATTTCTCAGCTCAGATTCCACAGTGTCATTCGTCCAATCATTAATTTTTTCCAGACATTCTTTATATTCTTTTACAAGTTCATTTACATCCAAATTATCCCATCGTTTTCTTGCAGTTTTCGGGTCGTATTCAATTGGGTCAGTAAAAAAATAATTACTGGAATCAATCAACTCAATAAATGTTTTACAACGGGGTTTCATCAACTCAATAACGGACAATAAATACTCATCTGAATGACCTTCCCCCCAATTGGATTCTATAGATTGAACGAATTCCAAAATATCATCATTTTCCATTTTCAAAATGGTCTGTTGATTGATCCATTCCAATTTTCGATTATCAAACACAGCACCTTTTTTTAACACTCGATCAAGTGAGAATTCTTTAATGAGTCCTGCAGAAGAAAATAACTCCTGTTCTGTACCGGGATTCCAACCCAGTAAAGCAAGATAATTCACCAAGGCGGAACTCAAAAATCCCTGATCTCTGAATTCCTGAACTCCCGTAGCTCCGTGACGCTTACTCAATCGTTTTTTATCCGTACCCAATATCATGGGTAAATGAGCAAATTGAGGAATGTCATATCCTAAAGCATTGTACAAAATAATTTGTTTCGGTGTATTGGAAATATGATCTTCGCCTCGAATGACGTGGGTAATTCCCATGTCGTTGTCATCTACCACAACGGTAAAATTATAGGTTGGAGAACCATCCGTCCTTGCTACAATAAAATCATCAAGTTCGTTGTTACGGATGGAAATATCACCATAAATGGAATCTGAAAATCTTGTTTCACCTTCCGGTATTTTAATTCTGATAACATTTGGAGTGTTAGTCTCAAGTTTTACTTTAATTTCTTCTTCACTGAGAGAACGGCAGTTTCCGGGGTATGAATAGCCCAATCCTGCTATTTCTCTTTCACTGCGAATATGTGCTAATTCTTCTTTATCACAAAAACAAGGATAAGCATTTCCGGACTGTACCAATACATCCAATGTCTTTGCATATAATTCATTCCTTTGAGATTGAAAAATCAATTCTTCATCCCACCTACAACCCATCCAATTCAGCGATTCACATATCTGATCCACAAATTCATGCTTGGAACGGACTTTGTCCGTGTCTTCGATTCTCAACAGAAATGTTCCGTTTTTGGAACGGGCATACAACCAATTGAATAAGGCTGTTCTGGCACCGCCTAAATGGAGCTTTCCTGTTGGACTGGGAGCAAAACGTACCATTACTGATTGATTTATTTTTTGTGTCATAATGAACAGATAAATTAAGATGAATTAATTGAATATAACGAAATTGGTTTTCTTTTGCAGGTGGTAATGACACTCCCCTTGTTTCACATCAATTTCCACCTTTACTTTTCTCGCCGTTTTACAGTATATATTCATTCAATTAGCACTGTTAAAAAGGCTATTTAAAGACGTAAATTAAGACCCCTTTGTATTTCCCCTGTTACAGGTGAAAATAGCGGTATCGAATGGTTTATTGAATGGAATCATTGACGATCTCCTCCGTAATGGGGGAGAATTAAAAAGGGGTCTTTTGATATTGGAAATATTTTATACAATTAACATAGTCTGGAGAAACATAAATACTACCATGCCAAACACATCATTTAAAATCCCAAAACCGGAAAACGAACCTATAAAAAATTATGCTCCCGATTCTCCGGAGAAAAAATCACTAAAAGCCAAACTGATGGAGTTAAAATCAACAAAAGTTGAAATCCCCATCATCATTGGCGGTCATGAAATAAAAACTGGGGATATGGGAACCTGCATTATTCCCCATGATCATCGACATGTTTTGGGGACGTTCCACAAAGCCGGAGAAAAAGAAATTCAGATGGCCATTGAATCCGCTTTAGATTCTTGGAAATGGTGGTCAAAAACCTCCCTTGAAGAACGGACGAAAATATTTTTAAAAATGGCTGATCTTTTGGCAGGTTCATGGAGAGACACTATAAACGCTTCCACCATGCTGAATATGAGTAAAAATGCATTTCAGGCGGAAATTGACGCTGCCTGCGAACTTATAGATTTCTGGAGATTCAATGCATGGTTTGCAAAGGAATTGTATCAACAACAACCCATGTACTCACCGGACGGAATGAAAAATTCCACAGAACACCGCCCATTGGAAGGATTTGTTTTTGCCGTAACTCCATTTAATTTTACCAGTATCGCCGCCAACCTCCCTTCTGCCCCGGCTCTCATGGGCAATGTGGCGCTGTGGAAACCAGCATCCACTACGGTTTACCCTGCCTATTTTCTCATGAAATTATTCAAAGAAGCAGGATTACCGGACGGTGTCATTAATTTTATTCCCGGCGATGGTTCTGTGGTGGGACCAAATGTGATGAATCATCCCGACCTTGCAGGAGTTCATTTTACCGGCTCAACTGCGGTCTTCCAAAACATGTGGAAAACCGTGGGAGAAAATATCAAGAATTACAAATCCTATCCCCGAATTGTAGGAGAAACGGGTGGAAAAGATTTTTCCATCGCCCATGAATCTGCCAATATTGACGGGTTGGTAACGTCCATGGTTCGGGGCGCTTTTGAATTCCAAGGTCAAAAATGTTCTGCACTTTCCAGGGCTTATATTCCCTCCACCATTTGGGATGAAGTAAAAGAAAAATATATTGCAGAGGTAAAAACGATCGAGATGGGCGACCCGGAGGATTTTACTCACTTCATGAATGCTGTCATTGACAGATCTGCATTTGAGTCTATTACAGGATATATCGATTATGCCAAAAATTCCAATGATGCAGAAGTTCTCACCGGTGGAGTTTATGATGATTCGGTAGGATATTTTATTGAACCCACCACAATTTTAACCACCGATCCACATTTTAAAACCATTGAGGAAGAAATTTTTGGTCCCGTTCTCACCATTTTTGTTTACGATCCCAAGAATTGGGACGAAACCCTGAAACTGGTTGATTCAACCTCTCCTTATGCTCTCACCGGAGCGGTTTTTGCCGATAATCCCGAAATTGTGAATGAGGTCAAACAAACACTTTCCCACTCTGCAGGAAATTTTTATATTAATGATAAACCTACGGGAGCCGTTGTGGGACAGCAGCCATTCGGCGGAAGCAGAGCATCGGGAACAAACGACAAAGCCGGGTCTATTTTTAATCTGATCCGATGGGTTTCCCAACGAACCATAAAGGAAACGTTTGAACCACCTACGGATTATCGTTATCCGTTTATGGAAGAAAAATAATGATTCGAAATAAATATTGTACTGCAGACATTCCTGTCTGCAGATTTTTTATTCAATGGCTTTAATCGGATAGACAAGAATGTCTGTCCTACGGTGATTGAGATCAGAAAAAATAAATAGTAGATATATTTTGACAATCCAATCTGAAATAAACCAACTAAAAAAAGTCATCATTCATTCTCCCGGAACTGAACATCATTTTACTTTACCGGAAAATTCGTTTGAGTGGACGGAAGACAAAAATGGAAAAATGATCCACAACCCCGATTATCTTTTATTTGATGACCTAATTTCACCGAATAAAATGAAGGATGAGCACTGTCAATTGGTGGATATTTTGAGAGCATTCACCGGTGACAAAAATACCTATCAAATTCGGGATCTGTTAATCGAAACATTTCAGAAATATGAAAATAAAGCTGAACTTCTGGAAGAATGTATAAAACAGGATCAGGACCTTTACGGTGAAATTTTTCCAATTGATAAACGTCAAATTATTGAGTTGAATCCTCCTCAATTTACCGATGTCATTTTATCTGGAAGATTAAAAAATGATCATATCCATTCTATTTTAAAATGGCCGTTGCCAAACCTAATATTTACCCGGGATATTGCCGCAATGATCGGTAATACTCTACTTTTGACTTGGGCAAAAAGAAATGTCCGAAAAAGAGAAATGCTTTTAACTCAATTTCTTACAACACATCATCCGTTATTTGAGGGGATTTCTACTTTTAATTTCCACCAAAAAAATCCGGATTTATCAATTGAAGGCGGCGATATCATCATTTTTGATAAAGACACAGTATTTATGGGATTAGGCGAACGGAACTCAAAAGATGCTATTGATGCAATATTACCCATTTGTTTTGTAGAAGGATTCAGTCACGTTATTGTTGTCGATCTTCCAAAAATTCGCACTATCATGCATTTGGATACGATATTCAGCAGGATCAGCGATTCAGACATTTTGGTCTATCCTCCTCTTTTCCGTCAAAATGAAATGAAAGGACAACCGATTCTATTTTATCATATTGAAAATAGCCAATCCATTTACGATGTAAATCCCACTCATCAGTCATTAGAGAACTGTCTCAAAGACCTTGGTCATGATGTAAATCCTGTTTTTTGCGGAGGAGACGAACCTATCTATCAGGAAAGAGAGCAATGGTCGGACGGAGCAAATGCTTTTACTTTAGAACCGGGGAAAATCATCAGTTATGCCCGAAATCATGAAACATTGAAAAAGTTGGAGGAAAACAATTTCAGTGTCATAGATGCAAATCAGTTTTTCATGGAAAGTGAAACATGGTTGAATTTTGAAGGGAAGCTCGCCATCTCAATTGATAGTGCAGAACTTCCCAGAGGACGAGGCGGTCCAAGATGCCTCACCTTGCCTTTAGACAGAAGTTGATGGCAAAAACTGTTCTCATAGCATTGGGTGGAAATGCATTGTCTCCCAAAGGAAAACGTGGAGATATTCACCAACAATTTTCTCATACCCGGGAAAGTCTTTCTGAAATCATGGAATTTGTGAAACAGGGATTCAATTTGTGTCTCACCCACGGAAATGGTCCTCAAGTAGGTGATGAACTTCTCCGAATGGATCTGACTCATGAAATCGTTCCTCCCCTTCCGTTGGGAGTTTGTGTTGCAGGAACTCAAGGCACCATTGGATATATGATCCAGCAATCATTTCAAAATGCATTGAGAGAAGAAAAAATTGACCGGGAAGTTGTAACGTTGGTGACACAGGTTCGAGTAGATGAAAACGATCCATCCATCAAAAATCCTGCTAAATACATTGGGAAAAGATATTCTGAAGCGGAAGCAAAAAATCTAAGCCAAAAATTTGGATGGAAAGTAAAAGAACAGGAAAAGGGAAACTGGCGGAGAGTGGTTCCGTCTCCTGATCCGGTGTACATATTACACGGGAATTCAATACGAACTCTTGTGGAAGCGGGAACTATTGTCCTCGCTGCAGGAGGAGGTGGAATACCGGTTTACAATGATGATCAAAACCTTTTGGAAGGTCTTGATGCTGTGATAGACAAAGACTTGACAGCGGCAAAATTGGGATGGATCGTAAGAGCAGATGAATATTATATCATCACAGACGTAGACAAAGTTTATTTAAATTATAAACAGAAAGATCAGGAACCCATTCATCAAATGTCAGTTTCTGAAGCTGAAAAATATCAAGACGAAGGTCAATTTCAAAAAGGAAGTATGGGACCTAAAATTCGGTCGGCACTCTATTTTTTAGAACATGGCGGAGAAAAAGCTGTAATTACCAATATAGAATATTTAAAACAAGCTATTGATGGAAAAGCAGGAACAACAATTTTAAGCAATTAACAAAAATAATGGAATGAAAATACACGAATATCAAGCCAAAGAACTATTCAGAAAATATAATGTGAACGTACCGGAAAGTGTTCCGGTTTTCTCAGTTCAGGAAGCGGTTAATGCTTACACTACTTTAGGATGTGAAACTGTGGTTATTAAAGCTCAAATTCATGCAGGAGGCAGAGGAAAAGGAGGCGGTGTTAAATTAGCACATTCCAAAGCTGAAGTTCAAACCATCGCTTCTTCTATTTTAGGAATGAATTTGGTCACTCATCAGACCGGACCGGAAGGAAAAGAAGTTCAACGTTTGCTCATTGAGTCCGGGATAGACATTCTAACTGAACTGTATGCAGGGATCGTATTGGACAGAGTTGAAAGACAATTTGTTTTTATGGTTTCAACGGAAGGTGGTATGGAAATCGAAAAAGTTGCTTTAGAAACTCCCCAAAAAATCATCAAAGAATGGATTGATCCTGATTCAGGGTTAACTCGGGAACAAGCAGTTTCTCTGGGAAAAGCATTGGAATTGACCGGCGAACAAATTGGATCCGCTGCAGATATTTTTATGGCACTTTGGAATGTATTCTACAAAATGGACTGTTCCCTTTTGGAAATCAATCCTCTTGTGGTTACAAAAGAAAATGAGGTTATGGCTTTGGATGCAAAAGTGAATTTTGATTCCAATGCACTGTTTTGTCATCCCGAACTGAATGAGTTTAGAGATGAAAGCGAAGAAGATCCTGCAGAATTGGAAGCATCAAAACACAATTTAAATTACATAAAACTGGATGGAAATGTAGGTTGTATGGTAAACGGTGCCGGATTGGCAATGGCAACCATGGATATCATCAAACTCCATGGCGGTGAACCTGCGAATTTTCTTGATGTTGGCGGAGTGGCAAATCCTGAAACGGTGGCTAATGGATTTAAAATCACTCTTTCAGATCCTAATGTTAAATCCATTCTCATTAACATTTTTGGAGGCATCGTCCGTTGCGACAGAGTGGCTCAGGGAGTGATCGATGCAATGAAAACCGTTGATGTGAATCTCCCGGTCATTGTGCGGTTGGAAGGAACCAACGCAAAGAAAGCGGGAGAACTACTCAATGATTCTCCCTTGGATTTTCTGGTTGCTGCCAGTTTAAGCGATGCAGCAGAAAAAGCGGTTTCAGCTACAAAAGGAGGTGCAGCATGAGTGTTTTAGTAGGCATTGATACACGACTCATAATTCAGGGGATCACAGGAAAAGAAGGAAGATTTCATGGTGAACAAATTAGGGATTACGGAACCAATTTAGTTGGAGGAGTCACTCCGAAAAAAGGTGGACAAACTGCTTTAGGAGTTCCAGTGTTTAATTCCGTTATAGAAGCAAAAAACGAAACAGATGCGAATACATCGGTTATTTTCGTCCCTCCTCCTTTTGCAGGAAAAGCCATTATCGAAGCTGCGGAAGCTGGAATAGACTTGGTTATTTGCATCACCGAAGGAATTCCTACCATGGACATGGTGAAGGTAAACCATGTATTGAAAAACCTCCCCACTCGCCTCATTGGACCCAATTGTCCCGGGATTATTTCCCCGGGGAAAGCCAAGATCGGCATCATGCCTGGATTTATTCATGAACCGGGTGAAATTGGAGTTATTTCACGATCAGGAACATTAACTTATGAAGCGGTTCATCAACTGGTTGCAGTTGGATTGGGGCAATCTACATCCGTAGGAATTGGCGGTGATCCAATTATTGGAACAACTTTTATTGACATGCTGAGTTTGTTCGCTGATGACGATGAAACGAAAGGCGTTGTTTTGATTGGTGAGATCGGAGGGTCTGCTGAGGAAGAAGCGGCACAATGGGTGATGGACAATAATTTCACCAAACCCATTACTGCGTTTATAGCAGGACAAACAGCCCCGCCAGGAAGACGCATGGGACATGCAGGAGCCATCATTTCCGGAGGACAAGGAACGGCTTCGGATAAAATTGATGCTCTCAAATCTGCAGGGATCCACGTTGCAGAAAGTCCGGCGGATATTGGTGTTGTGATGAAAAAAGCTTTAAGTTAAAATAAGATAAACAAAGATGAATTAACCAATCTGGATGTTTTGGATTTTTATGACGATATTCTGGAATTGAAGGAATAATTATTTTATCTCATTATAGGAATAGGAATAAATACTAAATTAAGGTTCATTTTTCATAAAATATTCTGCTACAAAAATAGGATGATTCATGCTTAAAGACAGAAAGGGCCTTAACCCATAACTGCATTCATTGCGGGACAAACAGCCCCTCCAGGAAGACGAATGGGACATGCAGGAGCCATCATTTCCGGAGGACAAGGAACGGCTTCGGATAAAATTGATGCTCTCAAATCTGCAGGGATCCACGTTGCAGAAAGTCCGGCGGATATTGGTGTTGTGATGAAAAAAGCTTTAGAATTATATTAAAAAACCAGATTTTAATTTTTGATGATTAATTTATTCTGGCTAACAGTTTAAAATTTAATTTCCATACACCTCATCATGTGTGCCAATATCAAGTAATGTGATTTCTTTTGGTGAAATTTTAATTAAAACTGTAATTCTAAATTTATAAGTTAATCTCACTGCATGAAGTCCCTTTAGTTCACCTTTCAGGGAATGGAGTCTAAGACCAGGTTGAAATGGGTTTTTCCTGAGGGTTTCCAGTACCAACTCAAATTTTAATTTTAAATCCGGATGTCTTTTAAAAAATTTACGGGCTGTTTTTAAAAATGTGGACGTAACCCGAATGGAATACATTATTCTATTTCTTTTATTAAATCAGCAACGGAATCAAATTCCCGGATCCGACCGGCTTTTACATCCTCCAAAGATAATTTTAGACGATCCATATAGTTTTCATCATTTTCATCAACCAATTCAGAATAATATTCCTCATCCATAATCACGTATTTAGGTTGGTTATTTTTTATAACATGAACCGGTCCTTCTTTTAAAATTTCATCAACGACACTGATTCCACGACGTTTTAATTCTCCTGCTGGAATTGTTTTCATAATAGTCCTTTTATTTGTATTATTTTAAGTACTAATTATAGTGCTTTCCAAGAAAATAATTTTTAATAGCTGTTCAACATAATCAATGTTCACTTTAATTTTACCCACGAATTTTTATTCATATTTCTATTGTAGGAGTAATACATTTTATGAAAACCAGAACATTAGCTATTATTAAACCGGATGCAGTCTCCTCTGGACATACAGGAAAAATAATTGGAAGAATTACAAACGAAGGATTCACTATTCTTGGATCAAAACAATTAAAAATGAGTCTTACTCAAGCGGAAGGATTTTATGCCATACATCGAGAAAAACCATTTTTCGAGGAATTAACACAATTTATGTCTTCCGGATCTTGTGTCGTCCTTGCTCTTGAAAAAGAAAATGCAGTGAATGATTGGAGAAAAGTGATCGGAGCTACAAATCCCGCTGAAGCGGAGGAAGGAACCATACGTAAACTATTTGCAAAAAATGTTGGTGAAAACGCAGTGCATGGTTCCGATTCTAATGAAAATGGTCAAAAGGAGATAGCTTATTTCTTCTCAGTATATGAATTAATAGGAAATTGAAATCTCACTGCAAACATCGTAATTTCTGAAAAGAAAAAACCAAGGATTGCATTCATATTGTCCAAATATTTTATTTATCCGCTATTCATAATCTCTATTTTTACAGGGTGTGATAAATCCGTACCAAACGGATATACAGGGGATTTGATTTCCATCACTGCAAAAAATCCGGATAACATTAAATCCCTTAAATACAAATGGTCACTTTCTGAAAAACCTGAAGAGAGTTTAATCAAACTGAGTGAATTGACCCTTTCACAAGATAGATCATCTCTGTCTTTCATTCCGGATATTGAAGGTCATTATACTTTCAGGGTATCCGTTTCATGGTATGGAGAAGTCATATCTATTCAATCATTTCCACTGGAAATCGGGAAAGATGTTAAGGATGATGTAACTGATGAACCATCACCGCCGTCCACAAGTTGGACGGAAGAGGACAAATCATGGCTGGAAGATTCAATTAATGAACCGGTAACAAAACAACCTGCCAAACACAATGAAAATCCTGAACCTGAATTCCCAGTTTATACCCCTCAAAAAGAATCAAATTATTATACGATTCAGGTGGCGGCAAAAAAGGATGAAAAAAGTGCAGAAAAATTCATGAAAGAAATGCAGGGAAATGGATTCGGTGCGTATAT
>CAZSIH010000061.1:9770-11850 GCA_964606925.1 uncultured bacterium | reverse complement strand
AACCAGGAATATTCTGCATATCGAATTTTATATCCGCCAACAATATTTATCACATTTTTATAATCGTAATCCCACGGATAAAACGATTCCGTCCTTGGATCAACTCCTTCAGAAATTGAATGAGACCAAGAAATTGAACCATACCAATTTTTGGAATATTTTTTTTGAAAATATAATTCAATTCCTTTAGAACGTCCTTTTCCGCCGTTTATGAGTTTGTTAAAATTTATACTGTCTTTTCCATTCGATCCTCCCAGTACTTCAAATATTACCATATCTTTATACTTTTTTTCATAGAATTCGAGAGTTATTCGTATATCTGATTTGGGTAAATATTCAAATCCTCCAACCAGTTGATCCGTAAAATAATTTCTCAAGTTTTCCGTAAGTCCACGATCAGAATTCAGTTGATTATTAAAAGGCGTTTGAAAATAACGTCCTGCGGAAATATTTAATTTTACCAACCGTGATAATTGATATTTCATCCCGAATCTTGGAGAAAAGTTTGATTTTTTTGTATAAGAAATATAATCCAACCTACCTCCGAGTAAAAGTTCCGTTTTCGGAATAGGAATCCAATTTAAATGAAAAAATCCTCCATATTTTTTATAACTCAAAACACGATTGGTTTTTATTGAGTCTAATTCTCCCACAGTTCCAAGTACGGTGATATTCGTATTCGGATTTTCAAAATAAGTGGTGTAAAATTCTTCTTCGCTAATAAGTTGAAAACCTTCATTGGTATCCGTTGAATAGCCAAATAGTTTAATTGGACGATTTTCGAACCAATTATTGTAATCCAAATTGATATATTTTGCCGTGAGTCCACAACTCAGATCCAATCCTTCTCTAAGTTGATAAACCATTTCGCTTCGGAAAGATAAATCACCTTCAATATCATTTCGCTTAAAATAATAATCTCGCTCAAGATATGAATTGAGTTCATAAACGCTTGCATCCAATCCTATCCATGAATTTCCTATTGAAGAAATAAAATATCCTCTTTTGGAAAATAAATTTTTATACGTAATCCCGAATGTGGACTGCCAAGAGGAGTAATCCAAATTTTCGGCACCACGCAATTGAGGATTGTTCTCTCCTTCCACATTTATTTCATCAATCCCGCCTATAAAATTGAAAAAAACTTTTTGTGTTGGTGAAATGTGATAAGCAATTTTCCCCTGACTTGACCAATAATTTGGGATCGCTTGCAAACCAGAGGATGAAATAACAAAATCCAAAAAAGATCGTTTTAAAGAAAAAATATAATTTGATTTTTTATTGATTGGACCTTCTGTGGTGAATCCAAATCCTGCCATATTGATTTCCATTTGTTGAAGGTGGTTTTCACGATTCCCTTCTCGAAGGGATACATCCATAACTGACGAGAGTTTTTCACCATATCTCGCTGGAAAAGCACCTGCATAAAAATCAATTCGTTCTATGAATTCAGTGTCCACCATCGTAACGGGACCACCGCCTTTTCCCTGTTCAGGATAATGATTGGGATATGGTATTTCAAGAAAATCCATAATAAATAAATTTTCTCCGGGAGAGCCTCCACGAACAATGATTTCATTTGTTTGATCCGCTCCCGAAACCACAGATGGTAACGCTTGCATCATTGCCATAATATCGTAAGCTCCAATTGGATCGGATCTGATTTCTTCAATATCCACTGTACGACTGCTGGTAACTGCATCCTTCGTTTTTTCAAAATAGGTTACGGTTACCTCCACCCCTTCTCCTTGCAAAACAGCAGGTTGTAAATCGAAATTCACGGTTGTATTTCGTTGGGGAACGATATGTACGTTTGCTCTGGACACTATTTCGTACCCTATCATTGACACTTTAACATTAAAACTTCCTACTGGAATTCCCTCAATTCTGAAACGTCCATTATCATTTGTTGCACCGCCTAATTTTGTACCGATAATAAGTACATTCACCCCGGGAAGCGGTTGATGTGTAGCAGCGTCCCGGATTAGTCCGGTTAACGATCCGGTTTTACTCCAGCCAATACAAAGTATAAATAACATAATTAATGATTTTTTTAATTTCAACATTCTTAATTATTTTT
>CAZSIH010000061.1:0-9670 GCA_964606925.1 uncultured bacterium | reverse complement strand
TTATTTTTTTAAATCGGTTACATATCGGACGGCATTTTAGGCACTACTCATTCACAGGAATCCTTTTCAAATTCTTCTCTTGAAATAGTTTTTCTTCAATTCCGGAATCCACTTTTACATCGGAAAAAGTAACTTCAGTGGAATGATCTTTTTGGACATCCTTTACAAATACTCTATTAATAATATAGTATTCGTTTAATTTTTGAAATGTATATTCTTTTTTCTTGTGCAAAATTCCTCGCTTGTCATACGATTCTTCCTTCACACCATAAAGCCCTTCTTTTGCAATCCATGAAATATGTTTTATATAAGATGATTTAGCGGATTTTTTCGGAATGATTTCTAATACATAACAGTCGATTCCATTTACAGTTTCATCATCAATACGATTATAATCATTCTCATCAAGATTACGATTAGATAGGTCTTCATAACTCATATCAGAACCCATAAATGAATCTCCTTTTTTCTTTGAGGAAATACGACGGACTTTTTTAAATGCCGGCAGCCACATGCGCATTTCGTCATCTTTTCCTTCATGTTCGATTTTTAGAAATGCCACTCCCCTATCGTCCTTTGGTTCCATGAACCAAATAATTTGTTTTTTATTATTATTCATGGATTTAGAAATCATTTCTTTTATCCGTGACTTGCCTTTTGAATTCGTTAAAACCATTTTCGTCTTGTTTGACATATCCTTCGGTGTGGGTTTTTCATCTACCATTTTGGCAATGTCTAAACCGGTTTGACCAAAAGTTATTGACGATAAAAGTGTTATTAATGCTTTTTTATACATTTATTTATTTCCTTTCAATTAATCTGTTTTTTAATAATTCGGTCAATGCTGAGAGAACTGTAAGTGTACCGAGTGAGGTCGAAACCATTGCAAATACCATTAAACCACCAATATATTGAATGGGAACAAAAGCTGAAAACAACAATGCTCCAAAACCCATGTTTGATGCAGCATCTAAAACTATCGGATATCCAACATCGTCCACCACTTCCCGACTTAATTCGTTTTTATTTATGGTCTTTGAAAGTCGGCGGAATTGTGCAATATAGTGGATGGAAAAATCTACACCAACACCAATAATTATTGATGACAATATTGCAGTAATATGTGATAATTCAATCCCAAAATAACCCATAAACCCAAAATTAATCAATACAGCTGAGGTTAATGGGATCACTGCAAGAATTCCCCACAATAATCTTTTAAAAAAAATAGAGGAAATAATACCAATGATGATGAGGGATAACAAAATACTTATTATCGTCGAATTAATAAGTAAATTGATTAGGTCCCTGGTTATGACGATCATTCCGGTAAAATCCACTTTAAAGTCGGTGCTTAAAAACTCTTCAATATATATTCGGCAAGACTCAACCAAATTAAATGTTTCAACGGTCGATAACATTTTACTAAATGCTGTTATCAATCCTACTTCATAATTATAGTCAACCAATGAAGAGAAATCATCGGGATCACCGGACATTGAATAGATGGTAAACAAATTGTTCACTTTATCCTTTGTATCCGGAATGATTTCATATTTCGGATCATCATCCATAACAGTACGGTGCATCTGTTTTACAACATTAGCAATCGAAAAACTTGTAGAAATTTTTTCGTGAGCTTCCATACGATTTTGGAGTTTTATCATGCTGGATAAAGTTTTGGGATCTTTCATGTCCCCTTCTATTCTCATCCGAATATCGACAGTTCCCGTCATTTTCTTATCAATGAATTCCATGCTATCCCTGATTTCTGTCCCCGGCTTGAAAAACTTTGCCATATTTACATCAACGGATAATTTTAACAATCCCATTACACCTAAAATGACAACAAATAAACCTACCGAAAAAACATACTTTGGATGACTCAATACAATCTTACCTAACTTAGCGATCATTTTTTCAAAAATACTTTGGGATGTAACCGCTTTTGAATGGACATCCCAATCTTTTAGGCTGATCACTGCAGGAAGTAAAGTAGAACTTAAAATCCATGCCCATAATATTCCGGCACTGATTGTGATTCCATATCCAACAAGTGGTTCTAATGGAGATGTTGTCATAGATGCAAAAGCAGCAACCGTTGTAATACTCGTTAGAAATATAGGAATGAGTAATGAATCCATTGCACCTGCTATTGCCAATTGTGTTTTTTTATGTTTACGTAATTCTTTGAAAAATTTTGTAATTACATGAACACCATCTGAATTAGCAATAGTCAACAAAATGATAGGCATGGATGTATTGGCTAAGGTAAATAAAAATTTGTTTGATCCGGTGAGACGTAATGCCCAGCCCATAAATCCAACCATAGATATTAATGATAAGAAAATAACCATTAGCACCATTCCTACAGCAGGACCACTTCTTAAATTGAGCAATAATATGATGACCATAATTAGCATCCCTACAAGCATCAATCCTTTAACATCATTCCTGATCATGGCTGGCATCACTCCGGTTACGTAGGCCTGTCCTCCATAATAAACATCGTAATTATTTAATAACGGATCGGATATCTTTCTAACTTCTGCTGCAAATTCATCCATCCCGGAACTCCTGAATGGTTGAACAATTAAGATAAAAAAATCATCATTTTTACTAACGAATCTCTTTTTAATGTTTTCATTTCTGTCAAGATATTCCTTGATATTATTAACCTCGTCGAGTGTGAGAACCCGATCAGTCTGCAAGTCATCAATTTCCATAAAACCATCATGATTATCCATTCGAACTGCAGTTGAAACGCACATAACTTCTTCAACAAAATTTGAAGTTTCAAGGCTTTCAGTTAAATCCCACATTGTTGCTAATGATTGAGGATTAAAAATTGATTTTTCTTCCGTTCCAAAAGCGATAAAAATCACTTCTGTACTGCCAAATTCATCTTGAATATTTTTCCACGACAACCGTGATTCAATATTTTCAGGAATCATTTTTAAAAGATCGTCATCAATAGTGAAAAACCGTAATCCGGAAGCTATGAGCAAAGTGGAAAGGACAGACAAAATAATTGTACGTTTTGGGTGGTCTAAACTTTGGCGTATAAACCACTGTCGTATTGGATGATCTGAATAATTAGAGTTTATTTTGTTCATGATACGTTTTGATAGCTTTCAATCCTTCCTGTGTGAAGATTCCTCGAGCTACAACCTGGACAAATCCCCGAATTGTCTCCCGTATGGGCAGGTCATTTTTAAGAAAAAATTCCGGCTGGAATGTGGAATTGATAATTTTGATGTACACAATGGAAACGGATTTCATATTGATATCATTCCGGGCTAAACCCCGATCCTGAGCACTTTTCAGAATGGTAAAAAAATCATCCTGATGGCTTAAGCGGAATGATTCTACTTCTTTCCAAATCCCGGGATACAAGGACTTCAGTTCCGCTAACCTATTAACCGGTGTACGTCCGGCAAATTTAGAGATTGTTTCCATTATCTTTATGAACTGCACCGCCGGATTTGGCTCATCTTTCATAACCTTTTCAAACACAGAATTTATCTGTGAAAACACAAAATGAATTATGGAGCGAATCAATCTTTCCTTGGTTGGAAAAAACTTATAGATTGTTTTTTTACTCATGGCTAATCGCTGGGACAGTGCATCTACAGTAAATGCCCGTACGCCGGTATTGGAGACTGATTCAAATCCCCCTTCTAATATCTGGTTTTCTAATCTATCAAAATGCATTATCAAATGGAAACGATTATCGTTTATATCGTTTCCAAGTTACAAAACTAATTTTTGATAAATCAATTCCTTTTTTATGAATTTATGGAAGAATTCCCCCTAATTTCAGCGACGAATCAACCCATGGAAAATCAATTTAAAGCCCCTTTTGTGTTACTCGTTAATGGAGAATACCCTACACATACTGTTCCGTTGAAAATTCTTCACTCTGCCAAAACCATCATCTGTACGGATGGAAGTGCAAATACATTAATGCAAAACAGAATTCAACCCCATATTATTATTGGTGATATGGATTCCCTGAAAATTACCGAAGAATCTTTTGACGGACTTTTAATTCATGATCCCAATCAAGAAAGCACCGATCTGGAAAAATCATTGGATTGGTCAATAAAAAATAAGATCAATGATTTGACCATTCTTGGAGCAACAGGTTTAAGGGAGGATCACTCATTAGCTAATCTTTTTATTGTTGCTGAGTATCATTCTAAATTAAACCTCAAAATGATCACCAATCATTTTATCATAACCTGTCACACAGGAAGCAAGGAATTTGATTCTAATCCGGGACAGACCGTATCCCTTTTTACAGTCAAACCAGACACAATTGTCACAACTCAACATCTGAATTATCCTCTCAAAAAGACCGTTTTAAGTCCCTCTTGTCGTGCGATCTCCAACGAATCACTCAATTCCCTATTCACGGTTGAATCCGACAAACCCATTCTGGTCTTCCGCAACCATAATAAATTGTAACCAATGCACTGGATAGATATTTCCCTCTTCATTCTTTTCACGGGACTGATTGTTGGAATTGGATTTTTTAAACCACATAAATTAAAAGAGAATACCGAAAATTTTTTTTTAGCCGGAAGAAAACTGAGTCTCCCCGGATTTATTGCAACCTTGGTCACAACATGGTACGGAGGAATATTGGGAGTTGGCGAAAATACAGTTCAATTTGGGATTCAAACTTGGGTCATTTTCGGATGTCCCTATTATATTTTCGCTGTCCTGTATGCAATTTTTATTGTCCCTAAAATTCGCAGATTCAGATTGTTATCCATACCTGATCATTTCAATTCAAGTTTCGGGAAGGAAGCCGGTATCATCAGCGCTGTATTCATCTTTGTAATGTCCTCACCTGCACCCTACATCTTAAGTCTGGGAATTCTTTTTAACTATGTATTCATGATTCCATTAGGATGGGGAATTCTCATCGCTTCTGTTCTCAGTTTAGCTTATGTATGGAAGGGAGGGTTATCCGCAGTGGTTCGTACTGATTTGTTTCAATTTATATTCATGTTTGGAGGGTTTTTCATATTGATTTTCACTGCTTGGTCTAAAATCGGATCCCCTTTTACTGCCTTTCAACACTTACCGGAGTCTTTCCTTGACCCAACCGGAGGAAATTCAATTCAATATATTTTAGTATGGTTTTTTATTGCCCTTTGGACTTTTGTAGATCCTGGCTTTCATCAAAGAACATTAGCTGCCGTTTCTCAGAAAACCGCCCGCAATGGGATATTTATTTCCGTTGGATGCTGGTTTATTTTTGATATGCTTACCCTCATGACAGCACTGTATGGGGTCGTTCTGTTAAAACATCCAAATCCCCTGACGGTCTATCCGGAATTAGCGTTGACCCTGCTCCCTCCCGGAATTGCGGGATTATTTTTTGTGGGGATCTTTGCCACCATCATGTCAACTTTAGATTCCTTTGGACTAATCAGCGCTTCAACTTTCGGACGGGACATAATGTGGCAGATGGAAAATGAAAAGGAAAGGAAGAATGATCCTTTACCCCACATACGAAAAGGACTAATCATCACTACTTTCATATCCCTTCTTTTAGTGGTCAGCATTCCGTCTGTCGTCAAAATGTGGTACGTGATGGGGTCAATTTTGATTCCAGGTCTGCTCATCCCTTTCCTCCACACCCTTTATTTCCCAAAACAGAATTTAAGAAAACCGGGATTTATTCTGATCTTTCCGGTTTTGGTTTCCCTCCTCTGGTATATTCACAGACAAGTGAGCGGAACGTATTTATTGAATTTTGAACCATTTTATCCCGGGTTATTTACATCGGGAGTGCTGGTTTTTATCAATCGTTTCCAATATCAGGATTAAGTTTCAGTTTCCATATCGTCAGAATAATTTCCTGATGAAGCAGCACTATTTAATTTTGCTCTTTTTAAGAAAGCATTTTGACCTGCTTTATAATTTTCTTCCTTTCCACCCCATGCTTTAAGGGCAGGTGACTGTAATGCTCTTCCATAGGAAAAGCTCAGTTTCCATGGCAGGCTACCATTCAATTGATTCATTGCATTTAAGTGATGAGTTGCTAAAAGATCACTTTGTCCTCCGGATAAAAAACAAATTCCCGGAACTGCAGCAGGAACTGTTCTCAAGAAACATTCCACAGTGGATTCTGCTACTTCTTCAACCGAAGCCTGTTCTGAGCAATCCAGAGCAGACAAGACCATATTCGGTTTCAATATGATTCCTTCAAGGAATACTCCCTGATCGTATAATTCCTTAAATACGGTTTTCAGCGTTTCTTCTGTTACTCCAAAACATGTATCAATATCATGGTCTCCATTCATTAATACCTCAGGTTCAACGATAGGAACGATGTCCGCTTCCTGACACAAGGCAGCGTATCTTGCCAGGGCATGAGCATTAACATCAATACATGTGGAGGAAGGACTGTCATTTCCAATTGTGATGACGGCTCTCCATTTTGCAAATTTTGCTCCAATCTCTCCGTATTCATTCAGTCGATCTCTTAATCCATCTAATCCTTCGGTAACTGTTTCATTTTCAAATCCAGCTAATGGTTTTGCACCTGTATCCACTTTTATCCCGGGTAAAACTCCTTTATTTGAAAGTAATTCTGGAAAGGGTATTCCATCAGAAATACTTGTTTGATGTATGGTTTCATCATAGAGAATCACACCACTGATATATTTTTCCATTTCTAAACTTGTAAACAGCATGTCCCGATATGTATTACGGGAAATCTCAGTACTTTCTGTATGGATGGAATCAAATCGTTTCTTAATTGTTGGTGTACTTTCATCTGCGGCTAAAATCCCTTTTCCTTCTGCTACAATGGATTGAGCCGCATCAGCTAAAATTGAATGATTCATTTATTTATTCCTTATTTTAGTTATGGATTGTTTCAATAGTTTTCATTTCCCCTGTTTCAACATAAATTATCTTACTCCATGTTCTTATCTCGTCATGGTTAAATTGAACACCGGGAAGCCACCCGTCACACACACCGGTAGCAACGAACAACGCATTTGTTGAGGAACATAAATTATCCGTATTCCAAATATTATGTGCTTCATTTTTCAAGTATTTTTCTACCCGTTCTTGATAGCTTTTTTCGTGAAAAAATAATTTCCCTTCAAATACTCCCTTTAGTCCCTTTACTGCAGTTGCTGTAATGACACCTTCCGGAGCAGATCCTATTCCCAAAAGAAGATCTGCATCTCCATCCACCGCCCGCATCGCTCCCACAATATCACCATTTTGAATCAATTCAACATTGACACCCATCTGCTTCATCATGTTAATTTTATCATCATTTCTTGGGCGATCAAGGATGATTACTTTCACATCCTGAATCGGTTTTTCCAAAATTTCCGACACTGCATGAATATTTGCCTCAACCGAAAATTCAAGTGATATTTGACCTTTGAGGGGAGCTGATCCTGCGATTTTATCCATGTAACATTCAGGTGAATGAAGTAAAGTCCCTCTGGGCGCCACCGCTAAAACACAAAGAGAATTCGGAAGATTGAATGCGCAATGGGAAGTGCATTCAAGCGGATCTACTGCAATATCAACTTGCGGCATAGAGGGATCCAATAGACCCATACCAAGCTCTTCTCCGATATATAACATGGGAGCTTTGTCCATTTCTCCTTCACCAATTGCCACCCGTGCATGCACTGGAATTGTATCAAAAACTGACCTCATGGCTTTCACCGCAACTTCATCTGCTCTATTTTTATCCCTGCATCCCCTCAATTTTCCACAGGCTATGGCTGCCTGTTCGGTTGCATGTAAAAAATAAGGAGCTATTTCTTTCAGACTAATCATCGCATCAGCATACTTGCCCTATTTCGACCAGTATTTTTTGAAACCACTCTGTTTGGACATCAAACGCTCTTCCACCTTTTATACGATTAAACTCAATGAGAGATATTGCACCATCGTTTTCTTCGTCCTTTCCTACGACACCGGATTTGGAATTAAGTGCACACTGAACAGCAATGGCAGCGGATGCTTTGATCAATTGAATATCTTTTTCATTAGGAGCAGCAGATCGAGAAAAATACCCGCTTTTCTGAACCAAGGTTTTTTCAGCACCTATTATTTTTGAAAATTGTTTGGAAAACCATTGTCCCGGATTAATATCATCCAGCCGAATATGTCCAAATGCATCTCGTTTTATTTCCTCATCATTTCGCTCCATTTCTGAAACAATTTCACTGATACAAGCACCTTCACTTAGAAAAATATTAACGCAATCCTTTTTATTCATTTTATCCAGCAATCTCATTCCCTCTTTTTCAAGATCTATTTCAAGCTCAGGAATAAAAATTGCATCTATATCCCAGTTTTCGCAATTTAATAACAGATCAGGGTTAAATGACCGTGAAGCAAGTCGGTCTCTATATTTTTTTGCTGTTGCTGCTGTGAGCCAACCGCAACGACGTCCCATGACCTCATGAATGATCAATTGTCGAGGGTTAGATGTATTTTCATTCACAATATTTTCAAAAAACAGTGCGCCCTGTTCTGCAGCTGTATCAGCCCCCAGAGACTGAATGATGGGAATAATATCATTATCCACCGTTTTCGGTAGTCCCACTACTGTAAGATCATACCCGTTTTCCTGTAAATAACGAGACAACTCTGCCGCCATAGTATTCGTATCATCTCCTCCAATAGTGTGCAAAATGGTAATCTCATCCCTGATCAGTTGATCTGCAGCTTTTCCAAGAGGATTTTCCCCCGGTAAGATAAGTCCTTTCTTTTCACAATCTTCCGCATTGGTTAATTTCACACGACTGTTCCCGATAATGCTCCCACCAAAAGAATAGAGAATATCCACATTTTTATAAATATGGGATGGGAATTTATAGGATTCGCCTTTTAGGAGTCCCTGGTACCCGTTCAAATAACCTGAAAAATGGGCGGATATTTTTTCCTTTTCATAAGACTCTAAAAGTGCTGCAATAGATGCAGAGAGACAAGGAGCTAATCCACCGGAGGTAAGAATTGCAATTTTCATTCTACTAATTTATTCACCTGAAAGAGGCGGAAATTAAATCTGCTGACCATCACGATTCACTCAGCATTTAAAATATTTATTACAATTTTTAGAATTGAAGGGAGACTTTTAAGTTTCAAATCTTGTATTTTTGTACTTTAAAATAGAGTAAATCATGGGAAAAATCGTCTGGTCACCTAAAAAAGAACATGTCCTCTCATCTCAAATGTGGGATTTTATGTTGACAGTTAACGAAAAACATAATACCCAATTAATAGATTACGATGAATTGTATTCATGGACCATTGCAAATCCACATCTCTTCTGGGAAAACATTTGGGAATACTGCAACATCCTTCATTCTTGTCCTTATACTCAAGTCGTTGATGATGTTAAAAAGATGCCGGGAGCAAAATGGTTCCCTTCTTCCCGGTTGAATTTTGCTGAAAATTTACTGAGATTCAGAGATGATCATCCTGCAGTTATTTTCAGAGGCGAAGATAAAATAGAACGCACTTTAACTTATAAGGAATTGTACCGATCTGTCGCTAAAACTACGGAAGCTCTCATTTCATGTGGTATTACATCCGGAGACAGAGTTGTGGGATTTATTCCCAATATTCCTGAAGCTGTTATTGCCATGTTGGCGACAGCATCCATTGGCGC
>CAZSIH010000060.1:0-12088 GCA_964606925.1 uncultured bacterium | reverse complement strand
GCACTTAAAGTATTTAATGAATGTGTGTTATCAAATAAATAATTAAAACATTCCCCTGTTGCTGTTACCGCATTACATGGAGGGACATTGAATGAATAAAAAGATGATGTGACGAAATGTGCATTTGGGACTTTTTCCTTTGCCAGTGAGATCATATCCGGTGATAAATCTACTCCCGTAACTGTATATCCGTACTCTGTAAGATTTTTCGCTAAAATTCCCGAACCGCATCCCAGATCAACAATATGTCCATTATGAATATCGTGTTTTTCCAATATTTCGAGAATCCCTTTCGATGCTCCTTCTGCGAAAAAACTAAAACCGGTATCGTGGATATGAGCCAGATTTTTCTTGTAAAAAGATTTAGTTTTCATTTATCGCACCACTACAAATTTCCCAATATGTTTCTCCGTTTCCGTTTCAACAGCGAAAAGGTACAATCCCGGACCTATTTCCTGATTATTAACAGTTCGCAGATCCCACCATTCATTACTGTCCGTTTCATTTTCATGGTAAAATGAGGTGATAAATTCTCCGGTGACGGTAAAAATTGTCAGGGTACATTTTGAAGGTAGTTTTGTAAATCTGATCCTCCGCACATATTCGCTTTCATTGAAATACGAACGGGTAAAATAGGGGTTTGGAACTACTTGAATCTCCGACAATGTATAATCAGAGTTGGATGGATAACCAGACGTAACCGTAAGAAAATTAGGATCGTGAATGGTGGTTCCTTTTGATGATTCAATGCTCTGATATCCATCCGGTGCAGACCATCCCAGCGGATTTGCAGAACTGTACACTGTATCCTGAATAAAACCGCCGTTATTCCCTTCTGACCACTCTACCTCGTAAGGAGTATGAATTCCCATATCATAAGACGTTACAGCGTAGGTGTATTCGATTCCGTCAACCACTCCGCAACGGGGACAATCTTCCCTTGCCGTATCCACAAAACTGTGCTGAAGTCCGGAATTTGATCCAAGGTCAAACCAAGGTGTTAATGGATCAGCTCCGGAAATAACGATTCCTCTATTTTCATCTCCTGAACAACTATCAGGTGTAAAAACACAGAACAGGCTATCTTCATCTGCTGAGAGGTCAAATTGGGCAATGGGTTTCCATCCGACATGAATTCCATTGTCATCATAGATAATGTCCTCCGGATTTCCCCATGTTTTTCCTCCATCAGTACTTTTATATACTTTATATCCTTCAAAATCTGAATATCCAGTTACGGCATCAATGGATTTTTCTGCACCGTCATCCCAGGTCAGTGTGATTTTCTGATGGTCTGTAATAGCAGTTACATTCGGAATCGCAGGCGGTGTAAAACTTTGATAATGGGAATTATACATGATCTGTGCAAAACGGGCATTATTTATCAGGTCTAATTTATTTTCACCAAAAATTATACAAAAAGAAAAAGGTGCTTCTTCTCCAACTTTTAGATCAAACGGACCGCAACTGAAAAGAAGTACACAATCCAGCCCTTCTTCACCCTGCAAAAAAACATCTTCCCTTTCAAGTCCTTCAAGTGAATCAAAATGGGGATTCAGATCCACATCCATATCCAGATCGGGATTATCGGTATGAAAATACCAAGACTTTTCCTTTTCAGAGAGATTGGTCGTATCTCCAGCCATGAGTTTGTATTGTATTTCTTCCCTGTTTAAAGCCTGGGGACATCCGGGGGACCCGGCATGACAACCGGTATTGCTTTCCCGGGTGACAACACCGGGGCGATTGTACCAATCAAACCAATGCCAATCCGTCATCTTTAATGGTTCACCGGGATAAATGTCATCAAAACCGTCCTCATCCAAATCCACTGATTGGGTTGCCATGGGAGTATCCAAAAGTTGGGCCGCAACGATACCGATATCCGTAGCACCGGCGCTGTTTCCATCCCAGTCATACACCATCGCCATGCTGATGATCATGGAATCATTATGGGTATAAAACCGCTCCCAGTAATATTCCATAAAATCGTCATCATTGGAATGAAAATTATTTCCGTAGGTGTCCAGAGTTACCACATCGGCATCCATATAAAATCCAAGATATACCCGTTCGTAATCAAACCCATTTCCCCTGTTCAACACCGTTCCGTCAGGCATCACCATAGCAGTACCGCAAAGCTGATTTCCCTCATCATCTTTCACCGGAATTTCTGACCCGGATGAATGTCTTTCAAATGCGCACCAGTCTCCGCTTTCATTTCTCACTTTGACGGTGACGAAAAGAATATCTTCAGCAAATGATACTCCATAAGAATGGGCTTCCGCCATGACCCGTAATCCCATGGGATATCCGGTCTGTTCATATTCATCATTCGTGTCAACGATGTTTCCCTGATGCGCCCAGCGGTCATCGAATTCCATATACACATCATTATCGGAAATATGACGTCCGGGGACTTCCTGCCAGCAGTCGGGGTCTTTTCGGGTACCGGAACATCCCGGGAGACTGTCAACATAATCTTCCGCCCACCATCCGGGCCAAAACGGAGCTGTACCTATTTCCGTTATTTTTACAGGCCAAGTGTCAGAGTAAGAACTGTGAGCAAGAAGCGGATAGGGATCATTGGAATCAGTAAATGGAGTATCCCCGAAAATATCTCCTGCTGTGACATCAAGATTATGAGTACCGGATCGGGCAAAAGTTACCGGCTGCCAGTCTGTGTTCCACTTGGGACTGTGCCGGGACACCCATGATTCTGACACAGTAGCGCCAAAATAAACGTATTCATCATCTTCCGTCCATTCTTCCTTATCCTCACCATAATCAAAGACATCAAAATCATCTGTCCTTTGGGATAATCTGGGACGCAATGCCCAGGGATAAATGAGTCCAACTCCTTGTTTCTCAATTGGATCTCCATAGACATTTGCTACATTTGGATCAATGTTATACATCGGTGATACCGGTAAACTTATAAATAACTCATTTCCCTGAAATCCCCATTGATTACTATTCTGAACCAAAGCGATGTTCTGGACAAATGTTCCTGCGATTCCTTTATCATCTAATGCTTCAAAAACCACTCCTACATATTTTTCTTCAATCCCAGAAAACCAGTTGCTATAGGCCTCCTCGGAGCACCAGACATTGATTCCCGGAATTGTGGTACTGCACGTATCCCATTCAAAATGATAGGAATACTTTTGCCCGGGAACTCCCGCTATAAACGCTACACGGGGAAGATAGGTATAGTTTCCCCACAATCCGGCGGGATGATTCAGCCATTCGATAAAATTACCGAAATTTCCCACGGCGCTCTTCACTTTTCCTTTCAACAAATATCCTCTTGCCCTGTCATTCAAGGGATTGGTGGGAAATGGAAAATCCCCAATTTTACTCAATGGATTCAGTTGAGGATTATTTTGCGGTATTTCATGAATTGTAATTTCCGGTTCCATGGCAAAATTTGAGGAGAAACAGACTAAAATTATGACAAAGAGATTATCAATTACTTTTAAAAGAAAATAATTATTCATGGATCCACTCCTAAAATGTCATTTTGGGCTAAAGCCCATCTTTTTAAAAATGTCCAACCTCAACCTAAAGGATGAGGTAAGTGGGTAAATTGCATTAGATACAGTAATATACTTACTCCGTTATTTATGGCGTGGGTTTGCTAAACAAACAACATATCAGGGGTTTTAACCCCTTCCTTCAGTGGAAACATTCATTATAATATTACCTTTTAGACAACGCTCTGATTCTTTGTAAGACCGGCGGATGACTGTAATTTAAAAACACATTCAGGGGATGAGGAGTTAAATTTCCCAGATTTTCAACAGTGAGTTTTTTTAGTCCCGAAACCAAATGGAGCGGTTCTCCGGTAGTTTCTGCGGAAAATTCATCTGCTTCAAATTCATTTTTTCTGGAAATCGCATTTGTAAAAAAGGATAATAGCATGCTCAAGGGAGAAAATAAAATTTGAAAAAAAATAAGGCTCCCATAAACAGAAAGTGTTTCCATTTTGAAGGCAGAAAACAACTGAGGGTTTTTCATGAATACGGACAGCATAAAAAACATAAATCCGCTAGAAAGGATAGAAATTATGATTCCCTGCTGAATGTGTTTTTTCTTGTAATGACCAACCTCATGAGCTACAATGGCAAGAATTTCCTGTACGGATTGTTTCTCCAATAATGTATCAAATAATGCGATTCGCTTCCGCTTTCCAATTCCACTGAAATAGGCATTGGAATGTGACGACCGTTTCGATCCATCCATTACATCAATCCGGCTTATTGGAAATTGCACTTTTTCAGAGTAAGATTCAATCGCATTCCTCAATTCACCTTCCTCCAAAGGTGTAAAAGTGTTGAACAAAGGGGCAATGAATGTGGTGAAAAGTGGTTGCAAAACCAGGATAAATGCAGAAACGATTCCCCAGGCATAAAGCCAGGCAATATTTCCAAAGGATTCGAAAAAATAAAGGATAATTCCTATTAATGGGGTCCCCAATAAAACCAGTAAAAAAAGGCTTTTAATTTTATCAATTATGAATGTTTTTATAGTCATTTTATTGAAGCCGAATTTTTCCTCGATAACAAAATTCCTGTAAAGGGAAAATGGGGTTGAGACTATATCCTGGATTAACATAAACAGACCAAAATAAATGAGTCCGTTTATTATATCTGATTGAAACCCCATATTCCGCACGAACACATCCAAAACATTGAATAAACCGAAAATAATGACAATTATGATAACTAGAAAACTGAAAGTACTTGCAATGCTGTCAAATTGTTCATTGGTGCGGGTGTACTCCTGGGAATTTTTGTACTTTGATTCATCATAACTGTTTTGAAATTCCGTTGGAAGTAGGGGTGTTAACGAATTGATATTCAAATATCCTGTGATTCGATTTAGGAAAAATTCAATCGTTAAAGTTGCAACTATAAAAACAAAATAGAAATTCATTAGTTAAATATAAAGTGGATCGTTAATCAACCCACGATTTAATCGTGGGTTGATCCGAATTGGGTGGACTCAATCATCATTTCAACAAAAGCATTTTCCGTGATTGTGAATAGGATGATGATTCGAACCGAACAAAATACACCCCGGAGGATACAGGAATTCCATGCTCATTTAATCCTCTCCATTCAAATTGGTGAAACCCAACGGGGATTTTTCTGTCAATCAATGTTGCGATTAATTTTCCTCTAATATCAAAAATCGATAAATGAACTTTTTCAGAGTTTGGAAGATCATATTTGATAACCGTCTTGTTATTGAAGGGATTAGGAAAATTTGCATAAAGATGGAATGATTCCGGTAGAATTGGGGATCTCCGTAATTGGAATGATTCCACCGGATATTCAATTGTAAATGAACCGTTTTGGATAAGATCAATCTTTTCTCCACTTTCAAATTTTAACTGCCAATGTTCACCGGGGTTCAGATCATAAGATATTTTTATCGGTTCATTGTTATTTTGGATGTGTACATTAGCAGAATCTTCAGCACACCGCAGATCATTTTCAAATCGGATATCAAATGCACCCAGGGGTGGTAACGGAGGCATAGAACAGGATAATTCAACTTCCTGTAGTGATTCCACTCCAAAGTACAGTTTTAAATTCCCTGATTCGATCCATCCTGAATATTCAAAATCAATTGACATTTTATCTTTTTCAGTGCGACTGTCAGATTCCATTAGAATAATGTTTCCGTCATCAAATGTCCGAATCCAGTATCCCTTTCCCGGTTCCATAAATTCAGAATTATAATATCCAAGATCAAACCCAAAGAACGTATTTGGAACCAAAATATTTTCCGGATCGATAATTGACTCCAGTGACAAAACCGATCCAATTCCTGAAAACAGGTTCCAGCCTTCACTTAATTGAAGAGTCATGCTGTCTATGAGTGTTCCCTGGATACTTTGAGTTCCATTATTTTCAAACCTTAACCAATATCCTGTTCCAACTTCCAGAAGCGAATCTAAAAAATAGGATTCATCAAACCTGAATAACGTTTCTTCTATTGCTTCGGGAAAAATTGTATCCACATGGTCATCCAGCACTAATGAAGGCAAACCGACTAAATTCCAATCTTCAAGAAAATCGACTGTGACAAACGCAGTATCGGTCACCTGAACGTAGTTTTCTCTAGTCATTATGAGATTATTTCCTTCAAAATCTGGTATGGTCAAAGAAACAGAATACGAACCTGGAAATGTGTACTCATGAATTGGATCTGCTTCATCGGATGTAGTACCATCGCCAAAATCCCATTCTCGATATGTGATAATCCCCGTTGACATATCGGTAAACTGAACCGACAAGGGGACATTACCGGAGGCAACATCTACCGTGAAATCCGGTACAGGAACGGGAAGATTATCAAAAACAGCCTCAATATAGTGAACTTGGATTCCTAACAAAGATTCAGGATTTTTTAACTGGATATAGGAAAAATCATTCGGAGCATCAATTTCATTTTCCGTCATACTTGTCCAATCACTCCATTCGATCAAACCTGCATCATCAAACCAGGAATAAGCTGTTCCCTCTTCCGGCACATCACTGCTTAACCTGAAATCTATAAATTTGGTTTCTTCCGGAGGGGAAAAATTCTTGTGATAAAAATTCCAATCCGTGTTGCCGTTTATAAGAATAATAGATTCGGTCACAAGAATATTTCCACCGGTTCGGGAAGAATAACAACGGACTTCCGTTGTCACACCGGCTCCATTATCGGTCTTCATCCAACTGTGAATTGTGTAATCTTTTTCAGGATAAACCAATAACCGTTTTTCAAAATTGGTCACAACATTGTCCCCCATTCCGGATTCACGAATTTGACCAATGGAACGTTCGCCCCTGAAAGCGACGGAATCATCAAAATATTCCCAAGCACTGTTTAAATTCCAGAATGTAAATCCTTCATCCTCCATATTTCCCATCCACACCCTCTCTTTTCCCAGACGGTATTCCATTGAATTAATATTGGTGTCCATTAAAACAGAAGAAATGAAGCCATTGCGGTTGAGTTTCAGTGGAGGAGACACCCAGAGAGAGTCAGTCTCGAAAAGAGAAACAGTTCCCCGATTATACACTGTGGTTTGAGGCATGATAAGCGTATCCATCATCACATGTGCCTGAACCGTTTGCCGATCAATATGGAGGGTCGTATTCAGCGCTTTTGATTTCTTGGCAATATCATCCATAATATGGAGTCCCAATTCTCCCAATGCAGGAACGGGGATATAATCATCAATGATCACCGGATCAAGGGTAAATTCATAAAACCCGGTTTCATCTATTTTACTTTGCAGAATCATGGAGGGAAAGGTTTCCGGATAGGACAGGTCAAACACAAAATTTCCCAAAGAATGAGCGATAAGTTTTCCGTTGTAAACCTCCACACCGTGGATGATATGGGGATGATGCACAATGACGATATCTGCACCGGAATCTATGGCAAAATGGCGAATTTCCCGGTCCCACATGTGAGGAATATCCAGGTAGGGAGAATATTCTTCATCCTCCATCATCGGATCCTGTTCCGTACTCCGTTCATTGAAAGGGTGATCTATTGGATTTAAAATACCTGTAAAACTGTCGTAATCATAACTTGGTGCAGTAGAATATTCGCTTCCTGCATGCATTTCTATGACAATGAGGTCTGCATTGCCTTGAACTGCTTCGATCTGCTGAAGCATGTAATAGGGCGTCAAATAAGCGAATCCCGGCTTGTTGTATCCTGCATTCAAATAGGGTTGATAATTATTATACTGTCCCGTACGGTCACTGCTGGCAAGAAAAGCAATACTTACACCCTTTTTCTGGATAAAAACGGGCTGATAGGCTTCCAGACTGTTCACTCCGGCTCCTGAATATAAAATATTATTTTCCAGCAGTAATTCCTGAGTTTCCTGAATTCCGGGGAGCATATAATCCAATATATGATTATTGGCCAGGGTTACGACATCAATCCCTGCGAATACCAAACCGGACACATTTTCCGGTGACCCCTTAAAGTAAATAGGTTTGGTCGGATGAGTGGTTTCGGATGTGGTGAGAGGAGCTTCAAGATTGGCAACGGTAATATCTGCATTTTCTCCTAAAAGTGAAAGTGTCGGTTCAAAGATGGCTTCCACACCCAATGTGGGAATAATTCCTCCTTCATCTTCATAATGGCGGGCTAATAAGATATCTCCAACAAAATTCATGGTGAGAGGAAATGACGACTCCCCTTCATCCACTTCGATCTGGACGGTGGCATGTCCAATCCGGTTGGTTTGGTCAGTCACTTCAAGAAATACGGTATAAGGATGATCGTCCGCAACTAAAAATGTATGGACAGGATCTTCCTCCGTACTGGTTGAATCATCTCCGAAATACCAGAAATAATCATGAGAATAAGTATCCGGATCAATGACATCTGCATGGAACTGAACATCCACCTGACGGACAGAGTTTGACCGATAAATACTTCCTATCTCATATTCGATTGCAACGTCCGGAGGAATGGGGAGAACCGTGGTCAGGTCCACAAGATAATCAAAGAATACGTCACCGGGGTTTCCATTATCTGCATCGTTGATGAAGATCAATCCTTCTATGAGGGGAAAATGATCATACCAGGCGAACCAGTCATCAGCGATGGGAAGCTGATAGAGATTCCATTGATCATCGGGAAAATTTCCCTGGTAAACGGGAACCCAATTCTCAATGTCCAATTCCTGGGAACCAGCTAAGGAATAAAACAACGTATTGACAGAATCTTTCAATCCAAAACCCTGAATTTCGCTGTTTCCGTCCGAATGGACAGCGATCTGCCACACCTGTCCCTCTGCAACCTGAAACGGCGTTATTCCCATGGTTTTCCACGTATTTCCATATAAGTACAAAGCATAGGGTGATTGAGCATAGGTCAGCGAATCGGTATATTCCCATGCTGAGGAATCTACATCCTGGATATCCCATGATCCCAGACTGTCCAAAGGAGTGTCAAAATCATTAAGGATAACCGGATCAACTGTAACAGCCATGATGGTCTCGGAAATTTCGCTGACATTGGAGAAATGGTCTTCTGAATCCATACGAAAATAATAAGCGGTATCGGGAACAAGATCGTTTATTCGAGTCCCGATATAAAACATATTAACAAAATTCCAATCGTTATTAATATCCCACACCAGCGGATCGTCCATTTCAGGAGTTGTATCATAAAATATCCGGTAGGTTTTAAAGTTGGTATCCTCAACATGGTCCCAGATTAGATCAACGTAGTAACTGCTTGTATTGCTTAAATTTAGTGAAGATACCTGAAGCGGAGCTGTAGTGTCTGGGACTGTCATCCAATTGTCAAAATAACTTTTGACAGCATCAACGAATGGTTGATAATATAAAAGATAATTTTCGTAATTCCTCCAACCTACAGGAAGCATTCCCTGGAAAAGCAAATCTTCCATGGACAGATCAAGAGCATCGAACAAAAGTGGTTTTTCATCCAATTCGACATGGACAAACGGTTCATACACAGTTCCATGGTTATATCCTGAATGGAGATCCAAAAGCTGACGGTTCGTATTGATACCCAGCAGTTCATACGTATGAGGAATGGAATAGGAAGCGGTGTCACCTACAAAATAAAAACTGCCGTTATAATGAACCTGATAATAATAGGTTATATGAAGAGCAGGGTGTTCCCCGTACATTCCTTCACTAATTGGATATTCCTCAGTAAAATTGACAAAATCCAGATGACTGTCCGTCACATCCCTGATGGGTTTATTGGCATTGCCTGCATCGTAGCCACCGGACAAGACCACCGAACGTAAAATATTTTGGTGACTGGCATTATCAAAACTGTGAATTTGCAAAACCACCGGAGAATGGGGCGGGTTATTTTCAAGTGAATCCGTGACAGCATTGTGAAAATGATGAAACACCGAATTCTCATTCCTGGACGGATCAGAGAGGGATTGATTGTTATTATATTCACCAGATTCCGTCCACATCACTTCCCTTCCGGCACCGGAAATCTGGAAAGCAAAAGCATCACACTGGAGGAATAATTCCATCCCGATGTAGGGCGAAAGAAAATCATCACAGGGATGGGGCACCTGTATCATCAGGTTTTTATTCAGGGCTTGTGGATTCAAAATGTAAAGCCCCCATCCGTTGCGGAAACTACCTGTCACATCATCATCAGGACTTCCGGTTCCATTGTTGTCCACGTAGGATGAGTCCAGCCTTTCCCGAAGCATGTAAAAAGTACGGGTGACAACGGAATCCTGAAACAGGACAAGATCATACTGAAATGACTCCAGAGAATCGGTGAGAATGGCATCTGCCTGAGCATATTCTTCCCTTAAAAAATAGTCAAGTATCTCATCCCAGACTGACAGGACGGATGATCCCTGGGGAATGACGGTGTACTCACCGAAACCGTTCGTTTGATTGTCCAGCCAGGCGGGACCGTAATCATTGTAGCCTGTGTCTGCGATCCCCTCGGAAATATGACTGATGAAATTATCGTAGGCGATTCCTTCCTGTGTTCCGCTGAGGAATTCTTTCAGACTGCCGATCTCCTCAATGATCTCTGCATGACCAGAACTCATTGAAAGAAATATTCCCATGGTATATATCAGTTTTTTCACAACTTTATTTAAATAATACATTGTATAAATAAGGTCAATTTACTTCAACCTTTTTGGATTCAGGAACAGAAAACCCAATTTTTAAAATGGAATATTCTTCAAAAACTACTCCGCCCAAAAAATATTAGCGGACAACTAATTTGTTAAAATATCAAAAATACTTCTCTATCCCACGACGTCGTGGGATAGAACAAATATATATCATCGGAACCGTTTCAACGATTTACAAAATATACTTATTGTGGATATTAGTCTTCTTGTACTAAATAAATTAAAAAACACAATCAAGCAATAACAAAATATGTAGCAGATTGACCAAGTCAATCCAAAATCTATTTCTTTTTCAGTTTGATAATTGATAATTTATCCAGCAACCGAATGACAGGATAAACCGGGTCAAATTCAAATTTGCGGAATCCAAAATTCGGGCGGTTGGGGAATTTATGATGGTTATTCTGGAACAACTCCCCCAGTGTGAGAAAATCAAATGGCAGTGCGTTGGTAGATCTGTCCTTGATCTCTTTGAAATTACGGTACCCGTATTTATGTCCGCACCAGTTCACAATTGCGCCATGGATGGGACCCATGAGGAAATGAACGGGAAGCAAGAAAAAGAACCACCATGACGGAGAATAAATCAAATAAAAGATGACATAAGCACTTCCCCATACAATTCTTGATGTCCATGAATTTCCAATTTTTTCCAGAAGGTTCCACTGGGGAATATTTTTAAGCAGAGCCGGTTTTACCTTTATTTTATTCATTATCAAATCAGCGTACATTTTCTTTGTTTTCCACATCATTCCGAACACAGTCTTGAAATAACGGGGTGAATGGGGATCATTCTTGGTATCGCTGTGTTCATGATGGAGGCGGTGAAGAACGGCATAGCCACGGGCATTCAGATACGACGATCCCTGGGAAATAAATGTGAACAAATGGAAAAACCGCTCCCAGAATTTATTCATGGTGAACATCTGGTGGGCGCTGTAGCGGTGGAGGAAAAAGGTTTGGGAAAACAAGGATAAAAACCAGTGGCTTGTAAAAAAAATGGGAATAACCATTCGCTGAGATATTCCCCTGATTATGAAAAGTTAAATATCAATTGAAATCCTCAGTTCAAAATTAACATTCATTGGAATAGAAATCATCAATTAATTTCATCATGACTGCCCTTTTAGTTCGGCCTTATCCTTTTTCTCTAATTCTAATTCATCTAAGTAACGAAGGAAAAGAATCCATGAAGTTTGCTCGATGTAATCCAATTCACTGTCTGCACCTGCATCTTTATACAGGATGTCATCAATATTTTTAAAGGTTTGTTCAAACATGTTATTTATTCCATTTAACTACAATTTTCAACAGTTACCATCACCGATTTAAACCCCGGTGTTTTACTCTGTTTATCAAAATCTGCAGGTATCAACACATTACTTTCCGGAAAATATGTTGCCA
>CAZSIH010000059.1:0-12257 GCA_964606925.1 uncultured bacterium | reverse complement strand
ATGGCGAAATCAATCACATCCATAATTTCCTTGGCGAAATGAAAAGTTAAATCCTTTTTTATATGGTCCGGAATTTCCTCTAAATCTTTTTTATTATGTGCCGGTAATATCACAGTTTTTATCCCGGATCGATGTGCTGCAGTCACTTTTTCCTTTACTCCGCCAATGGGAAGTACATTTCCCCGCAATGTAATTTCTCCCGTCATAGCCACTTTATCCTGCACAGAATATCCTGTCATGAGTGATACTATGGAAGTAAACATTCCCACACCTGCTGATGGTCCGTCTTTCGGTATGGCTCCGGCAGGAACATGAACATGGATGTCGGTCTTTTCATGAAAATCTTCAGAAATCCCTAAAATATCAGTGTGAGAACGAACGTACGTTAGGGCTGCAGTTGCGGATTCCTTCATCACATCTCCCAACTGTCCGGTAAGTGTTAGATTCCCTTTTCCCTTCATTTTTGATGATTCGATAAATAAAATATCACCGCCTGCGGCAGTCCAGGCAAGTCCTGTGACTACTCCGGGTTTGGTTGCCCGTTCTGCAATTTCCGAATAAAACCTTGGAGCTCCGAGATATTCACCTACTTTCTTTTTATTCACTTTTGTTTTTTTGGTTTTCTTTTCAATTTTACGTCTGGCAACCTTTCTAAGAACATTGGCAATTTCCCGTTCAAGATTTCTCACTCCTGCTTCCCTTGTATAGGATTCTATGAGTTCTTTTATTGCGCCGGCATCTATCGATACATCCTTATTCCCTAATCCATTTTCTTCAATTTGTTTTGGGACTAAATGGTTTTGAGCTATTTTCAGTTTTTCATCCTGAATATATCCTGAAAATTCTAAAATTTCCATCCTGTCTCTCAATGCCGGTGGAATTGCATCCTTGTAATTAGCAGTGGAAATGAACATAACATTACTCAGGTCAAAATCCACTTCCAGATAATGATCATTAAAAGCATGATTTTGTTCCGGATCCAAAACTTCAAGCATTGCCGAGGATGGATCTCCACGAAAATCTGAACCAAGTTTGTCAATCTCATCCAGCATAAACACAGGGTTGTTCGTCCCCGCTTTTTTCATAGATTGGATGATCCTGCCCGGGAGAGCACCAATATACGTTCGGCGATGCCCTCTTATTTCTGCCTCGTCCCTAACTCCACCTAAGGATATCCGGACAAATTTTCGTCCCATCGCCCTGGCAATGGATTTCCCCAATGAAGTCTTTCCCACTCCCGGAGGACCGGCAAAACAAAGAATAGGTCCTTTTACTGATTTTTTGGGATCTTTTTTCTGCTTTAATCTTCGTACAGCTAAATATTCCAGAATTCTTTCTTTGACTTTTTCCAAACCATAATGGTCTTCATCAAGAATTTTCTGTGCTTTGTTTATCTTAATTTGATCCTTAGTTGAGGATGACCAGGGCAGGTCTGTCAGCCAATCAATATAGGTTCTGGCAACGGAGTATTCAGGAGATTGAGTAGGAATTTTTTGCAGGCGATTCAATTCCTTTAAAGCGACTTTTTCCGCATCCTTATGCATTTTGGTTTTACGAATTCGTTCTTCCAGTTCCGTTAGTTCTACAGATCCTTCATCTTCACCCAATTCTTTTTTAATTGCTTTCAACTGTTCCCTCAGATAATACTCCCTCTGGGATTTAGCAATTTCATCCTGAACTTCACTCTGAATCTCTTCTCCCAATTTTATTCGTTCAATTTCCTTAGATAAAATAGCATTGGTTTCTTCCACTCGTTTTTTAATATCCATCTCTTCCAAAATAGTCTGTTTTTCAGCATTGGACAGCGTAAGCAGGGATATAGCTCTGTCTGCCAAACGGTTTGGTTTTTGGATATTGGATAACATTCCGGAATGTTCTTCAGTGAGATTGGGTGCAACTTGGATCAATTCCTTAAAAGTACCTCTCAGGTTTTTTACTAACGCATCTAATTCAAGGTCATCCTTTGGTTTGTCCTCTTTTACCCTCTGGACAGTTGCTCTATAGTATGGGTCTGTTTCGATAAATGATAATATCTTAACCCTGTCTACTCCTTGGACGATAGCTGACTTGCTACTATCCGGCATTTCAAAGACCTTCAATACCATTGCAAGAGTACCGTAGGCATATAAATCTTCCGGTTTTGGATTTTCTATGGAGCCATCTTCCTGAGCAACCACAACGATATATTTATTCTTTTTGTCTAAATTATCAATGAGTTTTAGTGATTTTTCCCTCCCAACATAAATTGGGATGACCTGCTGAGGAAATAAAACGGTGTTTCGTAACGGCATAACCGAATACACTTCAACATTTAGATCGTCCTGATCAGTTTCTTCTAATTTATTTTTTTTATCTTCAGTCATTTTAACCTATTAAATTTTATCGTTTTTTTTCTATCAAAGAATATACCATTAGATAAAACTTGAATCCTTGTCATTTAAATCAAAATATCTCTGCATATATGGCAGATAAATAATTATTCTGCATAACTCAATTGTTCTATTTTTCGTCTGAATATGGATTTCCATTTCATCATTATGGCTTCCGGTCCGGTCATTTTAAAATAATAAACACCGTCGGGAGCCTCAACAATTGCTGCATGCAATGCATAATTTGGTTTTTCAGTCAGGGATTTCCCCATCATCCCACCGGATAAATAAGTCCCGGTTAAATACATAAAAGTAATAGGAATACCGGAAACAGCTTGTGAATCGTATTCTGCTTTTTCCTTTGAATCACTTTCATCAGGTTGCTGGAACTGACCTGCCCATCTAGAAAGATTCTGTTCAATACTACCTCCAATTTTACTGAAAACCGCTAATTCACCTTTCTTACCATTATCATTTGGGATTTGGAACTGAGCAATTCTCATGGATGTAGATGGAGTTTCTTTTATCCATTCCCCAGGAAAATCAATTATTAATTTTCCAATCTTCATGGCTTCATATCCTTGTGAAGCAGGTTCATTAATTTTTTCAGACAGATCTTTTTCCGGTGGAGTATAGGGAACTTCTTGGTTTCTGAATGTAAGCAAGACTAAAAGAATTCCTGCCAAAACCGTTACAATGAACACTGTTTTTTTCTGTTGGATCATCTTCAGAGATAAGCCAATTTAATTGGTAAAGAATCCTGTTCTTTAATTGTCAGTCGAGCCTGCTCATCAGCATGATAAGAACTTCTCACTAATGGTCCGGACTCTACTACCTTAAATCCAAGTTTAAGTCCCTCCTTGCGGAAAAATTCAAATTCGTCAATCCCAACATATCTTTCAACAGGGAGATGATTTTTAGTGGGCTGAAGATATTGACCAATGGTAAAGATTTCAACTCCAATTTCAATCACTTCCTTCATAGTGTTTAACACTTCTTCTTTTGTTTCTCCCAATCCCACCATCATACCTGTCTTTGTCCTTAACCCAAATCTGACTGATTTTTTCAACACAGAAAGGCTTCTCTGCCAATCTGCCTGACTCCGCACATGACGGCTGATTCTCTCAACACATTCAACATTATGACTGAATATATCAGGATAAGCACAAAATACCCTGTTCAAGGCAATTTCTGACCCTTTAAAATCAGGTGTTAAAACTTCAATGGTACACCTTGGGACTTCCCGCCTGATTTGTTTAATAGTTTCTGCCCAGATCCCCGACCCGTAATCATCCTTTAAATCATCCCTGTCCACTGATGTAATCACCGCGTGCCGAAGATTCATTTGTTTAACGGCTTGAGCGGTACGAATGGGTTCCATGGGATCATTCCAAGTGGGTTTACCGGTTTTTACAGAACAAAATCCACATGCTCTGGTACAGGTATCTCCCAAAATCATAATTGTTGCAGTACGGCGTTCCCAGCATTCGTAAATATTTGGGCACCGTGCTTCTTCACAAACCGTATGCAATTTATTTGTCTGTACAACTTTGTTTACAAATGTATAATTCTTACCCATTTTTAACCGAATTTTCGGCTTTCCAACTTGAAAGGAACTGATTGATTCTGGTGTATTATTCATGCCATTTCTACAATAATTGATCCAGATCCATTTCTTCAAGATTCTTTCTAACAGAATCAATAAATTGACTTCCTCCTGCTCCATCAATAAGGCGGTGATCAAAACCTAAAGAAAGATACATCATACTCCTGATACCTATAGAATCTCCGATTTTACTTTCAATCACAACCGGACGTTTTTTTACAGCACCAACACCTAGAATTCCCACATTAGGTTGGTTAATGATAGGAGTTCCCATCGTCACATTAAATACACCGAAATTGGTAATTGAAAATGTAGATCCCTGGAGTTCATCGGGCGATATCTGTTTTTCCCTGGTTCTCACAGCTACATCAACCACTTTTCTGCACAAACCCAGGAAATTTAACTCCTCGCATTTCGAAATGACGGGAACCATGAGCCCTTTATCTATCGCTACAGCTATACCGATATTGATATGTTTATGATAAACAATTGACGAACCGTCAATGGAAGCATTCATTTCCCGATATGCATGCAGAGCTTTTACCACTGCAGATAAAATAAAGGGTGTGTAGGTCAGTTTAAATCCTTCACGTTTTTTGAATGATGCCCCAAATTGATTTAAAAAATCGGAGATACCGGTCATATCAACTTCTGTAATAACATAAACATGGGCTGATGTGTCCAGGCTTTTCCGCATATGATCTGCAATCATTTTTCTCATATGATCCATTTCTACTACATCAGTCCCCAGTACTCTTGATACTTTTTGAGGTTCTTCTACTGTTACAGCTTTTGGTTTTGCAAGGATATAGGCGAGTATGTCTTTTTTAGTAATACGATCGCCTCTTCCGGTTCCATCCAGGGATTCCAAAATTGACAGTGAAATGCCTTCTTCCCTTGCTAATTTAAGTACAACAGGAGTAAAAAACCTCTTTCTCTCAACTGGTTTCTCTTTTTTCTCCGGAATCTGGACTTTTTCTTCTACTTCAATTTTTTCAAGTAAGGGCTCTTCTATTTCAGTAGTTTCATCATTTGTCTCTTCAATTATTAACACCGATGCATCGCCCTCAGATTCAATCCGTGCGATCACTTTTCCGACTTCAATCACATCATTAGAATCAGCCAGTATTTCGGTAATAATACCTTTGTGGGATGAGGGAATCTCTGAGTCCACCTTATCCGTCCCGATTTCCAGCAGAATCTCATCTTTTTCTATTGAATCACCCGGACTTTTTCTCCATTCAAGAATAGTTCCCTCAGTGATTGATTCTCCCATTTTTGGCATAACAACATCTACAACCATATTAATACTCCAATAATTCTTTTAACGATTTGGCAATATCTTTAGTTTGAGGAAGGATCTCTTCCTCCAAATACCAATTATACGGAACAGGACAATCCTTTGCCGCAACCCGCTTTACAGGACCATCCAGCCATTCAAAATACTTATCTGAAATTAATGCTGAAATCTCAGCACCGGGACCATTGGTTAAGTTGTCTTCATAGGCAACCAAAACTTTCCCTGTTTTCTTTAGCGATTCTACAATTGCTTCCATGTCCAATGGATTCAATGTTCTTAAATCAATGATCTCAACCACCCCTGAATCCAAATTTAATTGACTGCATGCATCTAAAGTTTTTTGCACCATGGCACCCCAGCAAATAACGGTCAATTCGTTTCCTTCCTGAACCATCCTTGCTTTTCCAAACGGAAGGAGATAGTCTGAATCCGGTTCCCGTGAAGTTGCAAATCCCTGGCGATATAATCCTTTATGTTCCATAAACAAAATGGGATCGTCCATCCTGCACGCCATTTTTAATAATCCCTTGGCATCTTCAGCAGTTGAGGGATAAGCAATATAAATCCCAGGCAGATGAAGAAAAAACCCATCAATGGATTGGCTGTGGCACAAAGCTCCATGAATATATCCCCCCACCGGAACCCGTATAACCATCGGACAAGTCCACTTATTGTTTGATCTGTACCGCATGGTAGTAACCTCATTCCTGATCTGCATCATAGCATACCAGATATAATCCCCAAACTGAATTTCAACAACAGGCTTCCATCCTGTGACAGCCATGCCCACAGCTGTACCAATAATGGATGATTCAGCCAGAGGAGAATTAAACACTCTTTGTTTACCAAACCTATCTGACAATCCTCTGGTAGCGGTAAACACTCCTCCCTTTGGGTCCGCAATATCTTGACCGTAAATGACCATTTTCTCATTATGTTGCATCTCTTCCTTTAGAGCATGATTGATGGCATCAACTATAACAATCTTATCACCAACATTCTTCGGTCCCTTGTTTCCATTCTCCTGTGTTGAATCCGAGTAAATATGATATAAAGCAGTTTCTCTTTCAGGATGGTCCTGTTCTTCTGCCCATTCTGCATCGTTATTAATGTCAGTTTGTACTTTATTTTTTATCGCTTCAAACTGTTCTGAACTGATAATCCTCCCATCGACACAGGTATTTTCAAATTTTGTAATAGGGTCTTTTTTACGATCTTCCTCCAATTCCTCTTTAGGGCGATATTTCCGCTGGTCATCGGAAGAAGAATGAGGAAGGAGCCGTACAACATGAGAGACGATGACTGCTGGACCTTTCAATTTCCGACATCGTTCAGAAGCTTCGCTGAATGCCAAATAAGATTCAAAGAAATCTGTACCATCAATATCATAACGGGCAAGATTCTGATAACCGGATACCATGGAATACACAGATGACCCTGCGGTTTGCTCACGTTTATGCACACTGATAGCGTATTCATTATCCTCTATATGGAAAATAACCGGCAGCTTTTCCCGGCTTGCCCAATTCAAAGCTTCGTGGAAATCACCTTCGCTGGTGGAGCCATCGCCACTGGAAACATATACAATAGATTTTTTCTTTTCCCATTTACAGGTTATTCCGCAGCCTACTGCTTGCAGAAACTGGGTTCCCGTTGGGCTTGATTGACTCACAATATTCAATTCTCTGTGCCCATAATGCTGGGGCATTTGCCTTCCGCCTGAATTTGGGTCATCCTTCCTGGCAAGAAAACAGAGCAGTTGTTCTCTTACAGTCATTCCCAACCCCAGACACAAAGCTGAATCCCGATAATAAGGGTATGCCCAATCCTCTTCCGGTCTCATGACTTCTGCAGCAGCCAACTGTGCCGCTTCATGCCCTGAACAGCCAATATGAAAAAAACTTTTTCCCTGCTTCAGCATGGTGAGCATTTTCTCATCCAAATACCTTGCAGTGAACATTTTTTTATAAATGGACAGTAGATCCTTTTTAATAAATCCGTGTAAGCGACCCATTAGATCTCCACTTTTTTCGGCTGAAATATATCTGAAAAAACAGAAACTAAAACCTTTTTAAGGTCACTCATTTCCTGCTCATTTCCCAATACCTTTTCCATAGATGTGATTCCATAATCAAAAATCCCGCAAGGAATAATGCTGTCATAATAGGTTAAATCCGTATTGACGTTTAATGCAAACCCATGCATGGTAACCCATCTGGAAATTCTCACACCCAAAGCAGCAATTTTTTCGTCCCCTGCCCAAACACCTGTTAATCCATCCTTCCTCTCGCCCGAAATCCCAAATCTGTTTAAAGACCGAATGATCACTTCTTCCAAAGACCGCATATACCAGCTAATGCTCATTTTATAATGGTGTAAATCTATTATTGGATAGGCTACAAGCTGTCCCGGTCCATGGAAGGTGATGTCTCCACCCCGTTCAATATGAAATAATTTTACTTCATCAGGATAATTTTGAAGAAGATGGTTTTCATCAGCATTTTTTCCAAATGTATAGACCGGTTCGTGTTCAACCAACAATAGGGTATCTATAATTTTATTTTCTATCCTTTTGACCTGTAATTCTTTTTGTAATTCCCATGTATGCTGATAGGAAGCAATTCCTAAATCTTGAACTTCCATCATCATTGATGCACCCCCTGTTCCATGGCATCCAGTGCAGCCTCCATAACAGCTTCCGACAATGTTGGATGAGCATGAACAGTGGTGGATAATTCATGCCAAGTAGATTCCAGAGCTTTTGCCATCGCCAGTTCAGCGATCATTTCCGTAGCTTCTGATCCGATTATATGTGCCCCCAATAATTCACCATATTGTTGATCAAATACAAGTTTAACAAATCCATCTGTATTACCGGTTGCCAATGCTTTACCGCTGGCTTTAAAATCAAATTTACCTATTTTTATTTCATGACCTTTTTCTATAGCTGTTTTCTCTGTAAGTCCAATAGACGCCACCTGAGGTTGACAATAGGTACACCCGGGGATATTTGAGTAATCCACCGGAATTGTATTTTTTCCGGCAGCATGTTCTGCGGCTACATGCCCTTGAGCAGATGCCACATGAGCAAGCCAGGGAGGTCCGGTTACATCACCGATAGCGTAAATATTTGGAATCGAGGTTTGATTAAATTCATTTATTGTAATTGCACCTTTGTTCACAACAACTCCAATATCCTCAAGCCCAATATTTTCAATATTTCCGGTAACTCCCACGGCAACCAGTGCAATATCCCCTTCTATAACTTCGTTTTTTCCTTTACTCTCCAGATGTACTTTCACTTTTGATTTTAAGGACTCAATTTTTGAGACTCTGGAGTCTGTATGAATAGTGATCCCGTATCTTTTAAAAATCCTTTTCAATTCTTTGGATATTTCCTCATCCTCTACAGGTACAATTCTTTGAAGCATTTCGATGATGTGTACTTCAGTTCCGTATTCATTAAAAAAATAGGCAAACTCAACTCCTATTGCCCCTGAACCAATGATAACCATTTTTTTAGGAATTTTATTCAGGATCATTGCTTCCTTGTATGAAATAATTTTTTCACCATCCAATTCCATTCCCGGAAAGGTGTGGGGTTTTCCTCCAGTAGCCAAAATTATCTTTTCTGCTTCAACAATATTTTTATTCTTTCCAGTTGATACTTCAATGGAAGTAGTTGAATTCAGTTTTCCTTCTCCTTCAATATGGGTGATTTTATTTTTTTTCATCAGGAAAGCGATACCCTTTGACAATTGATTTGCAACTTTACGGCTTCTTTCAATTGTAGTCCCAAAATCAATTGTGTATTTTGGAATTTTAATTCCGAATTTCTCTGCATTCTTGATATAATGAAATATTTCAGCATTTTTTAACAGAGCTTTAGTGGGAATACAACCCCAATTGAGGCAGATTCCTCCTAACCGATCCTTATCAATGATAGCGACTCGCTTCCCTAATTGTGCTGCTCTTATGGCAGCTACATATCCACCGGGACCAGCACCTAAAACTGCAATGTCAAATTTCGCCATACTCTTTTTAAAATTGTTTCATGCAGATAATGCTTAAAAATTCTGACCTCGTTTCTGCTGAATCCCGAAATTGTCCCAGCATTGCCGATGTTGTGGCAAAACTATTTTGCTTTTCAACACCCCGCATTTGCATGCATAAATGTCTCCCTTCCATCACAACACCCACACCGATGGGACTCAGGATATCCATAAGGGTTTCGGCAATTTGGCTGGTGAGGCGTTCCTGAACCTGGAGACGTTGTGAAAATGCATCTACAATTCTTGGGATTTTAGATAAACCAATGATATGTTTGTTGGGTAAATATCCCACATGACAGCGTCCAAAAAATGGGATCATATGGTGTTCACACATGGAAAAAAATTCGATATCCCGCACCACAACCATTTCACTGCACTCTTCTTCAAAAATAGCACCATTTACGATATCCTGAACATTTGCATCGTACCCCTGTGAAAAGAAATCCCATGCTTTGGCAACACGTTCCGGAGTTTTGATTAATCCTTCCCGGGACGATTCTTCTCCGATTTCCTCTAATAATATTTTTGTTATTTCCTTTAGTTTTTTATGATCCATCATCTGAAATACCTTCCTTATATGGTGCAATATCCACTTTCCCTTTTAATAAATAAATAATTCCATAAATAATTGGAGTATCCAAAAGGGCAACCAATACTTTAAATAAAAATCCATTCTCCAACAAAGATAAAAAACGACTCCACTCAATAACTCCTGCAAGACAAAGTAACGATAAAACTGAAGCTGTATCCACAAGTTGGCTCACAATCGTAGAGGCGTTATTCCGTAACCACAGATGCTTTCCTTTGGTCAGGCGTTTCCAGAAATGAAACATCCTGATATCAATGAACTGGGCTGTTAAATACGCAACCATCGAAGCAAAAACTGCCGGTCCGAATAAACCAAAAACTTTTGTGAATGTTTCTGAATGAACAGGTGACCAATCCGTATGAGGTAATGCATTTGCAATTAATACTATTCCCATGACAAAAAAAGATGAAACCAGCCCGGTAATGACAACCTGGTTTGCTTTCTTTTTACCATATAATTCTGAAATTATATCTGTGACCAAAAACGTTATGGGATATGGTAATATTCCAACGGATAACTCAAATGTATAAATCCCAAACGGAGTCCATGTAAAGAACTTCTGAAAGATGAGATTTGAACTCACAAGTGACGCAATAAATATACCGGTCAATATCAGGTATAACCTGTTTTTGAAATCCATTAGCAGCAGTCCGGACCGAAGTAATCCGTTTTAATCGTTGGAGTTTCAATTAAGCGAATGCGATGCAAATCAGCACCCTTTAGTTTTGGGGCAATAGTGTCCCAAATAAAAACAACCAGATTTTCTGACGAAGGCTGTTTGTCCGCAAACCAGGAAATATCTTTCTCAATTTGGGAATGATCCAATACATCAATGACATCATCCTGCACCAATTCTTTTAAATGACTTAAATCAATTATAAATCCGGTTTCCGGATTTACTTTTCCTTTCACAGTCACTTCCAGGATATAATTATGACCATGAACTTTAGCATCTTCTTTGAAGACCTTGACGTTTTTCTCTTTGCTCCAATCTGCATTTCCATATTGATGAGCGGAGCAAAAATTAAAGGTTTTAGTTAAAAATTGCATACTTTATACTTGTATAATACAAACAATATATTTTACGGAAATTACATCAGAAAATAAAGGGTACAAATGTGTATTTATTCAAATATTTACCGAAGGACACAACTCAACTAATACACATTCACTGCATTTGGGTCTCCGGGCGTTACAAATTGCCCTGCCATGATCAATGATCATGTGTGTGAGTTTCACCCAATCTTTTGCATTAAATAATTCCATCAATTCAATCTCAATTTTTTTTGCATCCTTCCCTTTTGTGAATCCCAATAAGTTCATGATCCGAATCATGTGAGTGTCAATAACCATAGATGGAATTCCGTGGATTTCGCCTAAAATGCAATTGGCTGTTTTTCTACCCACGCCCGGGAGTTTGATTAATTCATTCATTGAATCGGGAACTTTTCCACCAAATTCTTCAACAATAATCAAACTGGACCCTTGAATACTTTTCGCCTTTTGATTGTGATATCCGCAGGAATGGACATCAGAGGATAATTGTTTTAAAGCCCCATAAGCAAAGTCTTTCGGGTTTCTATATTTTTTGAATAGTTTTTCCGTAACCATATTCACTCGATGATCGGTACATTGTGCGGATAAAATCGTAGCTACCAATAATTCGTGGGCACTTTTATAATTAAGGGAACATCTTGAATCAGGGTAAGTCTGATATAATATTTTCGTGATTTTACCTGCACGTTCCAGTTTTGCGGATTTGGATTCTCTCATTAATGATTGATAAATGTTTCTATGTTTTTTATAAAGGATGATTTAGGTAAAATCATACTGCATCCCGCTTTTTTGAATACAGAATGTTTATCTTTTTGAACCTGTTCCATAAAACCAATTATCTGTGTAATTTTGTTTTCACCGGCAAGTTGTCTAACAAAATGTTCATCTCCGAAGTCTTTTTCATCTAAATCCACGATCAATAATTGAACATTATCTTTAAGTTCTGATGAAGTTTCACAAAACTCGATGCTCAAATCTAATTCACTTAGTTTCTCGGAAATTTTAGTTCCGAATTCAAAATCTTTAATAAATAAACCAACATTCATTTCAAATCAATTCCGGAATTAAATCATAATTGAAAACTGTTAAATTCTCGGTAATTTCATATTCTTCCTGTACGATTTTTAACCTTTGTTTTAGACTGTCCATATCAATATCCCTGTGTACTCCATTGAAATCATTAAATTTTTCCAAACATTTTCTCATAAGGCTTTTAGCACCTTTTAAGTTTCCGTTTTCTAAATGAACAAAACTGACAGACAATTGAATCAAACCCTGAATGAAG
>CAZSIH010000058.1:0-12437 GCA_964606925.1 uncultured bacterium | reverse complement strand
ATGTTCAAACGGTCTGCCCAAAGCCGGATCAAACCCAAAGGATGAATCACGATTCAGAAATCCCTCAATGATCAACTCAGCTTTGAGTTTCATATTATCTGAAAACAGGGATCTGGTATATTCAACGTAAGATTTTATTCGGTCACTGATTCCATCAGAAATCATAGGTTCTTTATTGCTGTGTCTCCATGAACCTGAGATTTTCATACCGTGAAAAACTTCCCAATAATATCCGGTTTCTATGGAAAACATCTCTTTTGGTGACATCGTTGATTCAATCCCATCCCCGATCAGATCATTTACATTCCAGTAATTAAAGGTGGCAAACACGGTTAGATTTTCTTTATTCCACTCCGCTTTGCTGTTTACATTGATCCATGATTCAAAAAATGAATGTGAGCTTTCCCATACCATTAAATGCTGTGGAATATTTTTCATGGACACCTCAGTATTCCAATGTGTGGAATTCCATTTCCGTTTCATCAAAATGGAAAACCGTGGTAAAACCGATCCCTTTCCGGCATCCAATCCTCCGTAAATCTGAAATCTTTTCCTGTTCAGGTTTCCCCATACAGATAGCCATGATCTGTTTTTTGAAATTGTTGTATCGGGAAATGTCAGAGCTTGGGTATTTCCTGAAAAGCCTAATTTCCACGGATGGTTTTCGATGTCCTTGGGTGAAAGAATCCCCAGAATTTGACCCCTGTTCAGATAATGAAGATTTGCGGAAGAAAATTCCGATATCCATTTTCGATTTTCTAAATACTGACTGATCCTGAACTTCAGGTTGAACTTATTCCAATCCGACCGTGAGGAAAAAGAAGCAGTGGTGATTTCATCCGTATGCGATCCGTTCTGTTCAGAATTATTAAATACGCCTGAATCCGTAATAAACCGACCGATGGAAAGAGCTGATATACTGCTGTTTTCTCTGGATATATAATGAAACAAATAGGATTGCTGGTTTGGAGTCATTGATCCTGTATATCGATTTTTCTGCTGGATAAATTGTGAGAATGGACCACCATAACTTCGCTTGAATCCGTACCATTCCATGATTCGATTCACTTTTTTGAAGGTTGCTTTTAGATCGAGTTGATCAAAGAGATAATCACCCTGACGATAATCAAATGATGTAACCACTTCAGAAGAATCAGGAAAGGAAGTAATGGATAGTATGGAGGAATTTGAAAAGTGTGATTTTTGAGCTATCGGTCTGCCAAATGTCATGGGAAATGATTGAAAGGTTCCGTCAAACAATATTTCACCTGAATTCCAATCACGGTTCCACACCAAAAGTCCTCCGTTAGAAGACATCCCGTTTTGACCACTCCAATCAAACGGAATGGGTTCAAACGATTGGGCAGATAATTGGGACATTACATGAACACCCAACCAGAACCAATGAAATTTTTTCATGAAAGATTAATGGACCGTGATGACCTAAAACCTCAGGTCACCGTTTATACAGCGGAATAAAAAGATGGTTATTCCTCGTGGTCCAGTCCGTATCTTCTTCATCCTGTTCAAGCGCTAATTTCATCAGGTTCATGTGTTTTTCCAAATGGTGGATCTGGTGCAGTAAAAGCGCTTCCGGGAAATTGGGTTTACGGGAACTTCTCCATTCAAGGTGTCCCCTGTGAGCCAGGATCATGTGCTCTAATTTCAACAACAAATCCTTCGGAAATCCGTTTATGGTCCCGGCAACTGCTTTTACCATGTCCCTGGAAAGTACTGAATGACCTATAAAATTTCCCTCATCCGTCACCTCTGATTCCAGCCCGCTGGATAATTCTTTCACTTTCCCAATATCATGAAGAAGAACACCGGCTATGAGCAGGTCCCTGTCTGCATTATATCTTATTGACAAATCTAATGCAACCCGACACATGGACAGGATACATTCCAGAAGTCCCGACCTGTAATTATAATGTGAGGTCAATGATGCCGGGCAAACCATGATGGTGTCTCTGTTCTCCTTGTATATTTGGGTGACTAATTTTTTAAGCTTAAGGTTTTTTATATCTTTGACAAATTCACGGAGTTCCTTCCACATTTCCTTAGGATCCTTTTCTGAAGATGGGACGATGAGAGTTGGATCAAATCCATATCTTCCATGGGTTTGGACGGAAGCCCTTCCAATTTTTTTAATATCCAATTGAAGACGTCCCTGATACGAACTTACATCCGCTTTGGCAACCACTGCTTCTCCGGAAGAAAATTTATCTTTAAAGGACTTCACTTTGTCCCAAACCTTTCCATAAATCTGACCGGTTTTATCACGGAGAACCAGATCAATGAATAAATCTCCTGTGCGGGTGTGACGAATATGTTTATCCACGCACAGATAAAATCCCTGTATCGTCATCCCTTCCTTAAATTTGTGAATTGGCGTTATCTCTTTCATACAGTTTAATTTTCCCCTGTCTTTCTGTTTGTGTCAACATTCCATTTTAAAAACAATAGAATGAACAACTAAAAAAATATTGGGTAATTTTCAATGATGAAAATAAGGATTATTCTGAAAAAAATGAGCTATGAAAATTCCGACCAAAGCAAGATACTTAAATCTTGTCTCACTTCCTGGTTTTCCAATCCAAAGGAACTTCATCTCACCGATCCCCGAATGACCTATCCATTTCGGTTCAATCAATGGGTGAACCGATCATATAAAGATAAACAGACAGAAACCTGGGCTGCATTTTCAGATAAATGGATGGTGGGAATGATGAGCATTGAGCTCTTTCGGGAAGAAAGTCGGATTCATTTATTCCACATTTATGTGGATAAAGAATACCGCAGACAGGGGATCGGAAAGATATTCGTGGACAAAGCTGAAGAACAAGCAGGAAAAGCACATTCAAAAATTATTACTTTAAACATCATCCCGGGAAATGCGAAAGCATTGGATCTGTATAAAAAAATGGGGTTTAAATCTAATGAATCAGGGAAAAAGAAAATAAAAATGGTGAAGGAAATGCAGAGAAATTAGATTTTAATCCGGAAATTGACTGAACAAAAGAATTTTTAAATTGGAGAAAATAGAGGCTACGGAAATTTTGAAATTGGTTGAAAATTTTTCAAAGTGGTACAGGAACCAATATATCCCAACCGAAGGAGAATTTAATTAAACCATACCCCGAATCCCTGAATTTGAAGGTCTTTACTTAACATCTCCTCAATATCTTCAGCATCTTTCCTTGTAGGTATTGGGTTGTACTTTTCGTACAGATCCGATCTGAGTTTTACGCCATAATGCTTCGCATATTTATTTGATTTATATCCTTCTTTATGCTGTTCAAATCTTAAAGATGGTTTTCTGGTGGATTGCCCTACATAAAAACAATCATTCCCTTTTATGAATTTTGGATTTTTAGTACGAAATTTTCTTTTTTCTGCAACTGCCAACTCTAACTCAATTACATATACATAGTATTTTCTCATTGATTTGATTTATTCATCATCTCCCCACAATCCCAACCAATCCCCAAGCATCCATCCAACCCCAAGTGAAACTAGTAAATCAAGCAGATCAGCATCACAGTTTGGACATGATGGCTTTTCACCTTTGTAATACTCAAACTCCGAATTACATGAAGGACATTGAATCACCTCGTATTCATTGTTATTTGTCATAATATGAAATATGTGATTCCTCGATACTACTTTTTTTACTCATCCAATTCCCAGTAACTGTCCCCCTTGATACACGATTAAGGACATGATGTATGCCAAACTCGTCATATAGAAAATCATGAACAGGGGCCATTTCCAAGTATTCGTTTCCCGGCGGACAACGGCAAAGGTTGCCATGCATTGTGCAGCAAAAACAAAAAAGACCATTATTGAAATTCCTGTAAGAACAGTATAAACGGGTTTTCCCGTCTCCGGATCTTTATCCTGTCGTAACGCATCCGTTAGTTTAACAACATTTCCATCGTCAGATTCCACATTATAGATGGTAGCCAAAGTACTTACCATAACTTCCCTTGCGGCAAAAGAGGTCAGTAAGCTGATCCCGATCTTCCAATCAAAACCAAGGGGTCGGATAACCGGTTCGATTACTTTGCCTATTTTCCCGGCATAACTGTGCTGGATATTTTGATCGGTTTCTGTTTTCGGAAACGATGCTAAAGCCCACAAGATTACGGATATGATCAGGATGATCCTACCGGCATCCGATACAAATTGTTTCACTCTCAAATATACCTGTCTAAAAACAGACCTCATGAGCGGGATCCTGTAGGGCGGCATTTCCATGATAAACGTTGAATGTCCTTTTACTTTAATCCATCGGCTGAAGATCACCGAAAGAAAAAGCGCAGTTACTGTTCCCAAAAAATACATGATAACCAATGTAAATCCTTGTGCATCCACAATTCCTAATAAATTTATCGGAGGGATAAATGCTCCGATCATCAGCGCATAAACCGGAAGCCGTGCGGAACAGCTCATGAGAGGAAGAATTAACATGGTGACAAGCCGTTCTTTCCAACTGTCAATAGTCCGGGTAGCCATGATACCGGGGATTGCACAGGCAAATCCTGTCATGAGTGGAAGGACAGACCTGCCATGAAGTCCCAATTTAGACATAATGCGATCCAGCAAGAAAGCAATCCTCGCCATATAACCGGAGTCCTCCATTAAAGCCATGAAAAATACAAGCATGATAATTTGAGGCATAAATACTAACACTGCGCCCACACCGCCAATGATTCCTTCCACAATGAGATCCCGGATGATATGTTCCGGCATTATCCCTTGTACCAAATTCCCAAATTGAACAATTAAATTATTTACCCAATCCATAGGGTAAACCGCCCAAGAAAACACAGATTGAAATATGAGATATAATAATCCTATAAAAATAAAGGGTCCCATGAATTTGTGAGTGAGGATCCTGTCTACATTTTCACTTCTAGATTTTCGTGAAAGAGATTTCGTTTGCACTTCATCTTTTTTCATTAGGATCCCATCCAGCCAACGGTAACGAAGCTGTGGTTCCAGAGTTGAAAGATCCGGGGTATCTCCGTTTAAACTCTTAAGTACATTAAAATGAATTTGCGTCAATTCCTTTATCAGCTCACCATTTGATGAGCCAGAATGTTTCGTTGCGGTTTCTAATAATTTCAATGCATTTTTTCTTCCGGTAATTCGAAGCGCCTGTGCCCAGGCAAATCGGGGTGTATATTTCATCTTTTCTGTAAAATATTGAAACAGGGGTCGAATTGCTGACCGTAATATTCCGGTGATCTCAAATGGAATATCTGCATCATTCGGTTTGGCAGGAAAATTCAGATTTGTTGAGATGGAATTCTTTAGTGTATCTATCCCCTGATTATCAATTGCGGATATAGGGACAACATCTGCGGCACCCAGTCTTTCTTTCAATTGCCGGGGAGACAAAACAAGTGATTCTTCCTGAACCCTGTCCATCATGTTCAGCACAACAATGACGGGAATTCCCAAGTCCAAAAGCTGTGATGTGAGATACAAATTTCTGGACAGGTTTTCTACATCTACTACTGACAAAATAAGGTTTGGTGTTTCTTCTCCATGAATCCAGGAAAATATTTCATCTGAAACTACATGTTCATCGAAGGATTCCGGTGTAAGGCTGTACGAACCGGGAAGATCCAGGATATGAATTGACTTTTCATCGGTTAGATTCATGGTTCCCAATTTCCGCTCTACTGTGACTCCGGGGTAATTTGAGACTTTCTGATGAAGTCCGGTAAGCAAGTTAAAAATAGCAGTTTTTCCTGTATTGGGATTTCCTGCCAAAACAATCCATTCTTTTGACAGGGGGGAAAGAGGGTTCATACTATTTTCTTAACAATGATATTCCCGGTATCTACTGATCGTAAAGATAAATAATAATCCCGGACTTTTACCTCAACAGCTCCATTGAATGGAGCCTGTTTTACAATTCGAATTTCCGTTCCGGGGAGGAGTCCCATTTCCAACAGTCTCGCCTTAGATTTTATTTCTGATTTGAATCCGGATATAATTGCGCTGTCACCCGGTCGTAATTGTTTAGCAGTCATTTATTCGGGCAGGATTCATCCAGACAATGTCCAAAAAGTTGGTGGACATGTTTGGTGAGAATAAATCCGTATTCCTCAGCTACTTCTTCCTGTAATTCCTCAATTCGTTCATTCACAAATTCCATGATTTTATTACAGTCCAGGCATATGATATGATCATGGTGTTTCTCCTTTCGGTTTTCAAACCGGTATTTCCCTTCTCCCAGGTCCAACCGTCGAACTAAATGATGTTTCACTAACAGTTCAAGAGTACGATACACAGTAGCTCGAGATACATTTAATCCTTTGTCCCTCATGGAAAAATAAATGTCTTCTACATCCCGATGGTCCTGTGTACGGTTCAATTCATCCAACACAGCCTGCCGCTGACGGGTGTAACGTAATCCTGACTTTTGGAGTATACGGGTTAATTCACTCTTTTGAGATTCCATATTATTGAGAATGAGTCTCAATGAATTTAAGGTATTTATTAAAGAATAAAAATATTAATTTTATAAAGTGAGTTGGTCTTTGACTCGGGTGAAATATTTGTCCATTAAATCCTGGAAAAATTTTGAAAACCAGAATTTATTCCGGTCATGCTTCTTGTTCAATTTTTTTTAATTTAGCAAATTTAACGATAAGTTTCTTTTTCACCCCTCCTTTAAAAACTACCGCCACCCTCTGGTTTTCTCCGGTACCGCTCAATGCCATGATTTTTCCAACTCCAAAAACTGCGTGTTCCACAAAATCACCTACGGTAAAATCATCAAATGAAGTAATGCTTCGCTTCGACTTCACCTTAGTAGATTTACCTCTTCTGTTACTGACTTTATGCATTAAAGCGGAACGAAATGGAATTTTTTCCAAATATTCCTCCGGAATCTCCGTTAAAAACCGAGAGACAAGACCAACGACATAATCAATACCAATTTTTCTGCGGTTAGTGGCATATAGGAGATATACTTTTTCCATCGCACGGGTAAGACCCACATAAAAAAGCCTTCTTTCCTCTTCCATTTCTTTAGGTTGATTGAATGTTCGGGACAATGGAAATAATCCGTCTTCCAAACCTGTAATAAAAACCACGGGAAACTCCAAACCTTTTGAAGAATGGAGTGTCATTAGAGACACTCGATTGTCTTCATCATTCCATTTGTCCAGATCTGTGAGCAGTGAAACTTCTACCAGAAAATTGTTCAGATCACGGTCATCTCCTTTATCCACAAAATCATCTAAACTATTTAATAATTCCGTTACATTTTGAAGACGTTCTGTATCTTCCAGCAATTCAGAGGACTTATAATATTGAATAATTCCCGCTTCCTCAACAAGTGCACGGGTAAATTCATTTGGACTGAGTTTGTCTGTTAATTCCCTGTATTTAATAATTAAATCATGGAAATATTTCAGGGAGTTCACTTGTTTATTTCGTAAATCCAATTCAGACAAATCCTTAAAAACATCAAATAACGGTAGTTTCTTTTCATCTGCTAATTTCTGGCATTTGGCGATGGTTTTTAACCCAATCCCTCTTGGAGGAAAATTAACAATACGTTTTAATGAAATTAGGTCTTTAGGATTGATGATCAACCTGAGATAAGATAGAATATCCTTTATTTCTTTTCGTTCGTAAAACCGGATACCACCAATAATTATATAAGGAATTCCATTGCGGCGTAAACTATTTTCTAAGGAACGTGATTGAGCATTGGTTCGATATAATACTCCAAATTCATTAAACCTGCGTTTATTTAATTTTACTTCTTTTCCGATAGCAGATACTACTGCATCAGATTCTTCCAATTCATCTACGGTTTCAAAAAGTCCCAGTTTGTCTCCACTGCCATTATGTGCAGATAGCACTTTTTGCTTGCGCTGATTATTGTTTTGTATCACCCGTGTAGCTGCATCTAAAATTTCCTTTGTGGATCTGTAATTTGTTTCCAGCTTAAATATTTGACAATCGGGAAACGTCTTTTCAAATTCCAATATATTACGTACTTCAGCGCCTCTCCAACCGTAAATGGATTGGTCATCATCACCTACAACGCAAATCTGTTTGTGTTTTTCGGCAATGGATGTTACAAATTTGAATTGTGGAATATTGGTATCTTGATATTCATCCACTAAAATATATTTCCATCTCTTCCTGAATGTGTTAAGAACTGTTGGAAATTTTTCGAATAAAACTAATGGCATAATAATTAAATCATCAAAATCCAGAGCGTCATTTTCTTTCAATGCATGTTGATAGGCTTCATAAATATCAATGATCTTATTTTCCTTTTGGGTTCTTGCATTTTCCCTTGCTTCATTTGGGAAAATCATTTTGTTTTTATAAAAACTGATTTTTCTCAGAACTTCTTTTGGTGAAGAAAAATCCCTGAGGACACCCCTGGCAGAGAGAACAATTTTCATAAGATCATCTTGATCCTTGGTATCATAAATATTGTACTGGGGAGAAAAGCCAAGACGATGGATTTCCTCCCTGAGAAACCGGGCACAAATTGAATGAAAAGTTCCTATGGAAACAGAAAGTTTTGAGTCATACAATAGAGATTCTACTCTGGATTTCATTTCCCCTGCAGCTTTATTCGTGAAAGTCATAGCCAGGATGTTCTCTGGTTTCACAATTTTTTCTTTTATCAAATAAGATATTTTGTATGTCAAAACTCTCGTCTTTCCACTTCCTGCACCTGCAAAAATGAGCACTGGTCCTTTCACGGATTTCACTGCGGTTTTTTGGGTTTTATTCAGTTGGCTCAGATCCATTTTTTGTTACTCTATTCCTTTCATTTTCCGTTCACGTTTGATCTTTTTACGCAAGCGATTTAATTTTCTCTTGGCAGAATTATGTTCTTCCTGAGTTCGTGAAAATGTGTGATATCCATCTCCCCTTGCTACAAAATAAATATAATCACTTTCAGCAGGATACAATGCTGCAAGAATTGACTTTAACCCCGGATTATTGATGGGACCAGGTGGAAGACCATCGTTCAAATAAGTATTGTATGGAGATTTTACATTTAAATCTTTATTCAACAATCTCCTGGGACCGTCCTTGATTATATACTGAATAGTGGGGTCTGCCTGAAGCCTCATCCCTTTATTGAGCCGGTTATGATAAACAGACGAAATATTTTTCCGTTCCACATCATAAATAGCTTCTCCCTCAATGATCGAAGCCAATGTTAGTAACTGTAATTCAGAAAATTCCAAATCTATGATACGGGTACGAATTTCATCTGTGATATGATTTCTATATTCTGATACCATCTTTTTTAATACTGTTCTCGGGGATTCAGATTCAACGAATAAATATGTTTCAGGGAAAAGGAATCCTTCCAAAGTTGAAGCACTAATTCCCAAACCCCGAATGAACCATCTGTCTTTGCAAAGAGTCAAAATCTTCTCCTGTTGAATCCCAAGAGCTTTTTCAAGGGATTCAGCAACCATTTGAACCCCCCATCCTTCCAGCACCGTTACTTTAATGAGTTCCGGCATTCCGTGGACCAATTGATGTATCAAACTGAAATTTTTCCGGGGTTCATGTAGGACAAGATGACCAGCCTGAATATCTTTTTCGTATCCTAATAATTTTACTGCAAGCATAAATGATCTATTACTTTTAACTATATTCTTTTCTGCTAATAAAACGGTAACTTCTTTTAATGTTTTTCCTTTTTGAATCCTTACCTTAATCATTCCGTTGATCTTATTTTGCTCCCAATTCAGAATAAGAAAAGCAAAGGACGATCCACATAAAGTAATTAAAAGTATAAAAATCCAAAAGAATCTTGATTTTGGGGACTTAAACAATAGAAATGTTATTATTTTGGGGGCGAAATATAATGCTTTATTCTTGCCTATGTCAATTTTCAAGACTAAATATTTTCAAAATCTTTTTTTGAATTCCTTTGTTAAAGCCTGACTCAACATGTAATTTCGCCTCCATTATGAATGATAAGAATAATAAAAATAACCTCCATCTTTTTGAAAATTGGAGTTTTTCTTCAAAAAATTATATGATCTTTTGTGTTGGACTGATTGTCATCATCTTGGGTTATTTCATCATGGCAACCGGGACTGTGAACAGTTTTCAAAGTCTGACTTTAGCACCGATCATGCTTTTTATAGGATACATAATTATCATTCCATTGGCTTTGATTTATAGAGAAAAATCAAATATATCAGTTAATAAAAAATAATTTGGGATCGCTCATCTACATCTGGTAAATCAGATTTCGCTGGATGAATAGTTCCAGATTCGGGTAACTGACAGGAGGTTACTTGCTCTCTGTATTCGCCGGGTGACGGTGAAAGCGAGGAATGCTGGCTCCATTATCTGGATTTTTGACATTGGGATCGTAGTTCAGTTGGTTAGAACGCCGGCCTGTCAAGCCGGAGGTCGCGAGTTCGAGTCTCGTCGGTCCCGCTTGAGATAAATACCATACGTCTCGTCATTAAAGCCTCATCATTGGATGGGGCTTTATTGTTTCATATATAATCATATTTATTCAAATATTACCTAAAAGAGGACACAAAATTGGAGGACACACTTTTGGAATAGGTCGTGATTTCCATAAAAACGCCAAACAGGTGTAAATTTGCGCCAATGAAACGACTTTTACTTATACCATTAGTGTTGTTCTTGGCTTGTGAGGATAAGCAGGAGAAGATTTATGGATGCACAGATAAAGATGCAAATAATTTTAATCCAGATGCTACTATATTTGATAATTCTTGCGAATATGATATTGATTGTGCAGGAGAATATGCTGGAAATAATATATGCGGTTGCACAGATACTACTGCTATAAATTATGATGATTTAGTAACTTTTGATGATGGAAGTTGTGAATATGAACCTGTTTTTAGAGAGTTCCTATTAGATGATTTAGATGATTGTGGTTATAATGATAGCACAGAGTGGGTATATAAAAGTGGTGGTTGCTATTTTTTAATTGATAGTATATGGACAGGGTCTAGTTGCTCTGCAGGTTCTGGAAGTCTTTTATTTATTTACAATTATTGTGAATTTTTCTGCTATGATTCATTATTATTTGATGGTGGTATTGATATCCCAGCTCTTGATTTATCAGAAAATGATGAAAATGCAATGATTTATGATTATATGTTATGTTGGCAGAATTTGGATTATGTTGGTTCTCCTTTAATTCCGATTTGGAGAATAATCAATGAAACATTTTATGGAATTGTGGGATTTGGCAATCACATATATGAAATGGAAATTGTAAATGATAATTTATTCAGACTGACCTCATACATATCTGAAACAGAAAAAGAAGTGATTGAATTTGAGAGATTTAATTCTGATTAATTTACTTAAATGGTTCTCAATAATCACCCTTATAGTCCCTTTACCTTCCCCACCTCTTTGTAAATAGTGAGGATGGGGTAAATTGAAGAGATGAAGAAATATTTTAATAAAATTAACATTCAATCAAGGAAATTAATAATTAAATAAAGGAGTTTTTCAATGTCATATAGTCAATATAAAGTTATTGAAGTCTCAGAAGGTGGTTGTAGTACCTTATTATTTGGAAATGCAAAGTTACCTTTAGGTAAAATTGAAGATAAACTAAATCAGCATGCATCTGAAGGATGGAATATTGTGTTCCAAGTAGTTGAACAAAAGCGATTTTTACTAATTTGGAAGAGAGAATCAATGGTTATTACTTTTGGGAAATAATTATGTTTGAAAAAGTTATCATCCGATTAATTGAAAAATACCAAAATCGTGGTGGTGGAAAAGTATTATTCGGCATAGATTGTAATTACTCTCCATCTTGTTCCAAATATATGAAAATATGTATTCAAGGATATGGACTTTGGGGTATAACCAAAGGTTTAAAGCGTATTCTTCGTTGCAATAATAGGGATTTAATAGATACTATTGTAGATGAACCTATTATTTGATAACCTAATAAGAAACTACTCTATCTATTATTACTGTACATACCCATTTTTTGAACAATTCCCCACCTCTTTGTAAAAAAGTGGGGATGGGGCATATTGAATAGATGGCCAAGAAACTCACCTTAGGTATAACTCACTCTCAATTTGAAGATTACAGAGGATTTTCTCTTTTTATGTTTATTATAATATAATAGTTGTATAAATAGAATATTATTGTACATTCGCTGCCCTTATAAAGAGGTAAGAAGGTGTGAAGATTATCCACCTTAATAGTAAAAGTAATTAATAAAGTTAAGGAAAATAGAAATGAGTGAAGTAACGCAAGGAACAGTTAAGTGGTTTAATAATTCAAAAGGTTATGGATTTATAACGCCATCAGATGGTGGAAAAGATTTATTTGTTCACATGAACGATATTCAAATGGATGGGTTTAAGACCCTGAAAGATGGACAATCTGTTGATTACACT
>CAZSIH010000057.1:0-12573 GCA_964606925.1 uncultured bacterium | reverse complement strand
GAACTCACGTCACCAGCTTGGGAAGCTGGGGTAATAGCCATTATACGACGCCCGCAGTTGTCGTCATAAAATAATCACTTTTTGTACCACCTTGCAAGTATGATAAGTCGGGAGTGTCCAATTGATTTTCCTTTACTTTTTTCCAATCATTGAATATTTATTATATCAACGCATTACTACCTAAATTTAATTCAATTTTTCCAACGCTTCATTCATTTTCCTAATTCTATTTTCTAAACGTCTATATAACAGGTACTTAAATAAAATCAGGAAATCAGGGTAAAAAAAACTCATGTGAATTGCTTCATGGAAAGGAAATATTTCACGACGAGAAAAACAATAATTTTAGGAAAATTCTATATCCTAAAATAGATTCGTTTCCGCCAACCACCGGAATTTTGAGTGATTGATTCCGAAGACAACAATTACTTGCCTTCCTTTTTGTTCAAATTATAAATACGTCAACCATCCACATACCACAAATGTTAAAGGAATAAAATGGCAGAAGCTATAGAACTAGATTTGAACACGACTGATGTAAGTCAGCTTGATCCCAGGGTGAAGGAAACTATTATTGAACTTCAATCCATGCAGGATAAAAAGAAAGAAGAAACCGTTCCAAAAACCTTTACTGTTACTTCATACTATGAAGGCGATTCACTGGGAGCGGATGTCCTCAAGCAAAAATACCTGGCTCCCTGGGAAAACCATCCGTGGGAGTTATGGGAACGTCAGGCAACCGCCTTGGCATCGGTTGAAAAAACGAAAACACTGCAAGATAAATGGAAGGTTAAATTTTTTGAAGCATTGGAGGATTTTAAATTTGTTCCCGGCGGTCGAATCATGCATGGTGCCGGCAGGGATGACATCACCACTACGCTGAATAATTGTTATGTTGTGGGAATTAAGGATGATTCTGTAAAGAGTATTTATAAAACCATCATCGAAGAAGCTCTAACCTATAAATTTGGTGGAGGATGCGGACATGACCTCTCAATTCTTCGCCCTTCCGGAGATCAAATCAACGGAACCGGCGGATCCTCATGCGGTCCTACAGGATTCATGAACCTATTCAGTGAAAATACGAATACCATCGCCCAGCATGGTCGTCGGGGTGCTAATATGCAAACTTTGAGAGTAGATCATCCTGACATAGAAAAATTCATTGCGATAAAAACGGATGATATCCATATGGTGAAGTTTTCAAATATCTCTGTATTGCTGACCCATAAATTCATGAAAGCTGTGGAAGCTGATTCAGATTTTGATTTGATCTATGATGGGAAGGTGTACAAAACCGTTTCTGCCTGTTACCTGTGGAAAAAAATAATCCGGCATGCACACAACAGCGCTGAACCGGGACTCCTTTTTTGGGACACGATGAAAGAATTTCACAATGCAGAATACTGCAGTCCCCTGGTATCAACAAACCCCTGTGCGGAACAACCTCTTCCGGATGGTGGATGCTGCAATTTAGGAGCGGTTAATCTGGAACGGTTCGTTGATGAAAAGGGCAATTTCAAGATTGAAAAATTTAAGGAAATCGTCAGTGCTGGTACTCGTTTTCTTGACAATGTCATTGATTACAATATTGACAGGCATGCTCTTGACGAACAGAAAAAAAATGCCGAAAATGACCGGCGGATTGGATTGGGAATCCTTGGATTGGGGGACATGCTGGTAAAATTGAAAATCAAATATGACAGTGTAGATGCCATTCAAACGGTAGATCAGGTTATGAAAATTTTTCGGGATACTGTTTATGAAACAAGTATCCAATTAGCACAGGAGAAAAAACCCTTTCCTAATTTCCATTGGGATGGATATTCCAAAAGTAAGTTCATTCAGCAACTGCCGAAAAAATTAAAGGATAAAATTCAGAAAAACGGGATAAGAAATTCAACCTTGAATACAGTCGCTCCAACAGGATCTGGTGCCATCGTTGCCAGAGTTACTTCCGGAATTGAACCCATATTTGCCACATCCTATAATCGCAGGGTCAAACAAAACGACGGTTATGGAAAAACATTTAATGAGTATAAGGTGTTTCATCCCATCATAAATAAATTGTTTAATGATGATAAAACCCTTCCGGATTATGTGATTACCGCCCATGAAATTGATCCTTTTTTCCGTGTGAAAATGCAGGGGACCATCCAGAAATACATAGACAGTTCAATTTCTTCAACTGTGAACCTTTCGGAAGATGTAACCAGAGAAACCGTAGCAGATATTTACATGACTGCTTATAAATCCCAATTGAAAGGAATCACCGTTTACAGAGAAGGTTCCAGGGAAGGAATTTTAATCACAGACAAAAAAACGGATTCTAAAAAGGAAGATAAAGCTACCAAAACTCAAACCAGATCAAGCAGTGATCCCAGGATCAGACCCTCCATCACTTATGGTGAAACAAAAAGGATTCGAACCGGAGAAGGAACACTGTATATCACAGTGAATGAAGATGAAAACGGATTATGTGAGGTCTTCACGGCTATCGGAAAAGCAGGGGGGCATGCTGCTGCACAATCAGAGGCGATCAGCCGTTTGATATCTCTGGCATTGCGGTCCGGGGTCAATCCAAAAGCGATCGTAAAACAATTAAAAGGGATCAGCGGTCCAAATCCCACATGGGAAGATGGACGGTTAATTTTATCCACTCCGGACGCCATTGGAAAAGCCCTGGATGATTATTTAGATTCCAGACTTTCAAAGAAACCCGAAACCAGAAAAAGTCCGAATATCACAATGGCAGAGGAATCAGAAGAACTGTCAAGAGATGTGGCGGATTTTACATTAAAATCTATAGTTAATTGCCCTGACTGCGGTGGTCCTGTACGATTTGAATCAGGGTGTGTAACATGTCAGGGATGCGGATATTCCAAATGTGATTAATTATCACACAAAATAACCTCACTTGACTCCTTACTAAAAAGCCCCGATTTTCTTCGGGGCTTTTTGGTTAACATTTCGATTAGAATGCCAGTAATTCTTCTTCTTTCGATGTTTGCAACTCTCCCAACAGTTTAATATGGTCATCGGTATATCGCTGAACTTCCTGTTCAGATCGGTGTATTTCATCCTCCGAAATATGATCATCGGTTTGTGCGGATTTTAACTGATGATTTGCATCCCTCCTGACATTCCGGATAGACACTCTTCCCTCTTCAACAAGTTGATGAACAAGTTTAATTAACTCTTTTCGCCGTTCTTCTGATAATGGTGGAATGGGAACTAGGACTGCAGTACCATTATTATTGGGAGATAAACCAAGATTGCTTTGCATGATGATTTTTTCAATCTCAGGAATTAATGTTTTTTCATAAGGTTGAATTGAAATTAAGGAAGCATCAGGAACAGTAATATTTGATAATTGATTCAACGGAGTCATCGTCCCATAATAATCAATACTCAACCCTTCGAGCAACTCCGGATTTGCCCTTCCGGTACGTACCTTTGCCAACTCCATACGTGTATGTGTTATGGCTTGATCCATCCGGTGAAGTGCATCCTTTAAAATATCCTGAATCATAAATTAATTGCTAACTAAGGTTCCTAAATTATTTCCTAATACAATATCTTTCAAGTATCCGGTAGAATTTATATTAAAGATTTTAATGGGTAAAGAGTTTTCACTGCAAAGTGTGATAGCCGTTAGATCCATCACCCGCAAATTCTTTGCGATAATTTCTTTATAGGTGATCCTATCAAATTTAACCGCATCAGAATGTTCATTAGGGTCTTTATCAAACACACCATCCACTTTTGTACCTTTCATAACCACTTCTGCTTCTAATTCTGAAGCTCTAAGGGCAGCTGCTGTATCTGTACTGAAAAAAGGATTCCCTGTTCCTCCTGCTACGATCACTATCCTTCCTTTTTCTAAATGGCGTAAGGCTCGTCTCCGTATATAGGGTTCAGCAATCTGATCTATTTTTAAAGCTGTAAGTGTCCGTGTATCGCAACTGACATTTTCCAAAGCATCCTGTAAAGCGATGGAATTCATGACCGTTGCCAACATTCCCAGATAATCCCCGGTGACACGATCCATTCCCTTACCCGCAGCCTGAAGACCTCTAAAGATATTTCCAGCTCCGATGATCAGTCCGATGGAAACTCCCAAATCATAAATGGATTTCACTTCCCGAGCTAAATAATCAGCTCTTTCAGGATCGATCCCAAATCCCTTTTTTCCGGCAAGGATTTCCCCACTCAATTTCAGGAGTACCCGTCTGTAGACAGGATTATTCATAAGGTGGTAAAATGAGGTTAGGCTTCTTCGCCGATCGCAAACCGGATATACCGGTTCACTGTGATATTTTCACCAAGTGTTGCGATGGTTTCAGTGATAATATCCTGAAGTTTTTTATCCGGATCTTTTATAAAGTTTTGCTCTAAAAGGCAGTTTTCCTGGTAATATTTATTTAACCTTCCTTCCACCATTTTTTCAATGATATGATCCGGTTTTCCAGATGATTTTGCTTGTTCTGAAAAAATTTCTTCTTCCCTGTTGATCATCTTCTGAGGAACTTTTTCCCGGTTCAGAGCGATGGGATTTGTGGCAGCAATCTGCATGGATATATTATGGGCTAATTCCTGAAACCCATCTGTTTTCGCTACAAAATCAGTTTCACATCCTATTTCCAATAGAACACCGAGCCGGCTGCCCTGATGAATATAGGAGTAGACAATTCCTTCTTTTGCATCCCGTGATACTTTTTTTTCTGCTTTGGCAACCCCGGATTTTCTTAAAAAATCGACTGCTTTTTCCATATCACCGGAAGATTTAACCAACGCATGTTTGCAGTCCATCATTCCTGCACCGGTTTTTTCACGTAATTCCTTGACTAATTGTGCATTCACAGTCATTTTGACTCATCCTCACTTTCCATCGGTTCTTCTTCCGTTTTTTCCTCTTTACCATCCTTGTCTTCGGATTTGTCATTTGATTGGTCTTCTGATTCCGGAACTTCTTCAATTGTATCAGTACTTGCCGAATCTGTTACCAATTCCTCGTCAGAAACAGTTGAATCCATTTCGGATTCTTCCGTTTTCTGATTTTCTCTTTCACTTTCTTCCACACTTTGACTATTATCCGAATCCGCAGATATAGATTCATTTTCAGAATCACCTACAGTTTTTACATCATCAACAGATTCAACGGTCTCTGACTCCTCGACTACTTCATTTAATTCAGCGGGCGATTCCTCAATAGCATCCGTGCCGTCTCTTGCGGTAATGATTCCATCAGCAATGGTAGAGATAAGCAATTGAATAGTACGAATAGAATCATCATTAGCAGGAATGGGATAATCAATCGGACGGGGGTCTGTATTGGAATCCACAATAGCAACCACTGGAATTTCCAACCGGTTCGCTTCTTTGATAACGGTTGCTTCATGATTGGCATCTACAACAATAATCACTTCCGGAAGCCTGCGCATATCCTTAATTCCACGGTGCTGATCTGATAATTTAATGCGTTCACGATTTAACATCTGGATTTCTTTCTTCGTTAAATTATCATATATGCCGGAGCCTTCTTTTTCCAGCATTTGGAGTCGTTTAATACTTTTCTTGATCGTTGAGAAATTAGTTAACGTACCTCCCAGCCAGCGTTCAACAACATAAAACATACTACACCTGTCTGCTTCCTGCTGAACGATATCCTTCGCCTGTTTTTTGGTACCCACAAAAAGAATTTCACCCTTATCCCGAACTGTATCCTGTAAAAATTGAATCGCCTTATTGAGATTTTTTATCGTTTCTTCCAGATTAATAATATGAACTCCATTTCTTACCATTAAAACATACGGTTCATAAAAAGGATTCCATTTACTGGTCACATGACCGAAGTGAGCTCCAGTTCTTAATAGATCATCAAATTTTATTTCTGTCATAGGTTTATCGTTTTGAGAATTGAAATCGTTTTCGAGCCCCAGGCTGACCGTATTTTTTTCGTTCTACCTGTCTGGAATCCCGAGTAAGAAATCCTCCCGCTCTTAATTCTTTTCTGAAATCTTCATTCACCTTAACCAATGCCCGGGAAATTCCAAGTCTTAAAGCCCCTGCCTGTCCCGTAAGTCCGCCTCCTTTTACCTTAGCATTAATATCATAACTTTCCAGCGAATCTACTGCACTGAGGGGTTGAGTCACTACCACTGAAAGGGGACCTCTGCACAAATAATCATCGTACGGTTGCCCATTCACAGTAATCTTCCCTTTACCGGGAGCTAAATATACACGGGCGATTGATCTTTTTCTTCTGCCTGTACCGTAATAAATTGCTTTTGACATTTAAAATTCCATTTCTTTCGGATTTTGAGCCTGATGCGGGTGTTTATTGCCGGTATAGACTTTAAGATGACCCATAGTTTTTCTACCTAAACGATTGTGTGGAAGCATTCCCTTTACTGCATTTTTTACGATTCTCTCAGGATGGGTTTTCCGCATCAATTTTAGATTTGTAAATGATTTTGCTCCCGGATACCCCGAATGGCGAAAATATTCTTTATCGGATTCCTTTTTCCCGGTGACACGGATTTTTTCTGCATTCACGACCACTACGCAATCACCCATATCCATATGGGGTGTAAAATTAGGTTTATGTTTTCCACGTAAAATCTGGGCGATCTGACTGGCAAACCTGCCCAATATCTGACCGTCTGCATCTGCAATCCACCATTTGTGGTCAATTTCCGATTGTTTTATTGATCTTGTTATTTTCATAGTATTCTTAACGAATAAAGCCTATAAAATTAGTATTCTTTTTTGCTGAGTGTCAACTAAGAAATAAAATAATTGCCTTTCGAAAAACAACCGATCACTTTGCCGAAAAGGGTCTCATCAATAAATGGAGTGTTCCGGGATTTTGAATGGATATCATCCAGTCCAAAAATCCATTCTTTCTCAGTGTCAAGAATGGTTAATTCTGCAGGAATTCCCTTTTTAAATAGGTTGGTTTCAAAACCCATAACTTCTCGGGGGTTGATGGTGATCAAACAAATTATCTCCATGATGTCAAGCTCATTTTTTAATACTTTATTCACAACACCAAAACAGGATTCCAATCCGATCATTCCGAATGGGGCTTCATCAAAATCCGCTTCTTTTTCTTCCACAGTATGAGGAGCATGGTCTGTGGCTATACAGGTAATAATTCCCTCTTTCAATGCAGAGATCAATGCCAGTCTATCTTTTTCAGTTCGAATTGGCGGAGCAACCTTGAATGATGTATCAAATGAATGCAGAGACTCATGATTAAAATATAAATGGTGCGGTGTCACTTCTGATGAGATCAATTTAGAAAACTCTAATGTTTTCTTTATGTGCCTAATACTCCTTTCTGCAGATACGTGAGGAACATGCAGCCGAGTGCCGGCTAACAGACTTAGCTCTAAATCTCTGTTTACCATGGATGATTCAGAAACATCCGGATTACCTGCCAAACCGATCTCTGCTGAAACAGTCCCTTCATGCATCACACCATTTTTTCGAATACAAGGATCTTCCGCATGGTTGATTACGGGAACACCAAACATTTTAGCATATTCACAAGCTAACCGAAATACCTGACCGTCTGAAACCGGAAGACCGTCATCACTGAATGCTACTGCACCTGCTTCCACCATTCCTCCCATTTCAGTTAATTCCCTGCCATCCTGATTCTTAGTTATAGCACCGATGGGATGAATATGAACAGAAAGGGTTTTTGACTTTTCCATGATAAAACGAATAGATTCAGGTGAATCCAAAGGCGGATTTGTATTGGGCATAACGCACACCCGTGTAAATCCACCAGCCAAGGCAGCGTTACAGCCTGTTTCGAGAGTTTCCTTATCCTCACGACCCGGTTCACGAAAATGAACGTGAAGATCACAGAAACCATGAGTGATAATTTTTCCAGAACAATCAATGGAGGGAATGTCTTCCGGAGCATCGGTTCGAAGAATTTCTTCAATCTTTCCGTTTTTAATCAATACGTTTCCGGAATAAGATTTTTGTCTGTGGGGGTCAATAATGGTACCATTTTTCAATAAAATGGATTTAGGTTGTTTTTTAAGATTCATTTTCATTCGGATACATATGTTTCAGTTTCCTCGGGAATTTTTTGTCCCAAAAGTAAATACAAAATAGCCATTCTTGATGCCACACCGTTCAATACCTGATTTAAAATGATGGCATGTTTTCCATCAGCAACATCGCTGTCAATTTCGATTCCCCTGTTCATTGGACCGGGATGCATAATGACCAGTTGTTTATTGTGAATTTTCATTCGTTCCGAGGTGATCCCGAAAAGTGAACGATATTCTCTCACTGACGGGATGAGTTTTTCACCCATTCGTTCCAGTTGTAAACGCAGGACAATTATTGCATCTGCCCAATCAATCACCTCATCAATGGAATACGAAATTGTTGCAGGTAAAACCTCAGCATTTAACGGAATTAATGTAGGCGGACCACATAATTTTACTTTTACACCCATAGTTGATAATCCGTAAATATTACTTCTCGCAACTCGACTATGAGTAATGTCTCCTACTATCCCGATTTTCAATCCTTTCAATGACCCGAAAACTTCTTGGAGACTCATCATATCCAGGATTGCTTGTGTGGGATGTTCATGGGTTCCATCTCCTGCATTGATCACCACTGCATCTACAAAACGAGTTAATTGATTTGCCGAACCGGGAACAGGATGACGTATGACCACTGCATCTATTTTCATTGCTTCCAAATTTTGAACTGTATCTTTAAATGACTCTCCTTTTTTCAAACTGCTGCCTGTTCCGGAAAAATTTACGATATCCGCACTTAAACGTTTTTGAGCCAGTTCAAAACTGATACGTGTCCGTGTTGAATTTTCAAAAAAGAGATTGACAATTGTGTGGCCCTGCAGAGATGGCACTCTTTTGATAGGTCGATCCAACACTTCCCTGAATTGAAATGCAGTATCAATAATGGATTGGATATCTTCACCGGGATAATCTTTTAACCTGAGTAAATGACGATTACTCAGCATTATCTTTTTCCTTTGAATATTGCCGAAGTTCTACTAAATCTTCACCATCAACTTCATTTAAATATACATTTACATGTTCCCCTTCATTCGTGGGAATATTTTTCCCGACAAAATCTGCTTTTATGGGCATTTCACGATGACCTCGGTCCACTAAAACAGCTAATTGAATTTTTGACGGTCTGCCAAAAGATAGAATTTCATCTATGGCAGCCCTGATAGTACGTCCGGTGTAAAGTACGTCATCTACAAGAACGACTGTCTTTTTATCTATGCTAAATGAAATATCCGTACCTTTTATCTGCGGCACAACAAGTCTTTCCATAAAATCATCCCGGTGGAAGGAGATATTCACCGTTCCCAACTCTACATTTTCTTGAGTCAATTCCCTGATATTTTTTTTAATTCGATGTGCCAGTGGTTCGCCTCGTGACAATATCCCGATGAGGACAAGATTTTCAGGATCATCATTTTTTTCTACAATTTCACGGGTCAAACGATGAATCATTCGACTGATATCCGCTTTATCCAAAAGTTTGGTTGTTGATTTAATCTTCATATTTTTCCATAAAAAAACCTCCGGGCAGAATGATCACAAACAATCCCTCTGTACGGAGGTTTATCTTCTGCCCTTACCGTCTCACCGGATCGGTTTAAAGGGGTTTTGACGAATCGAATTTACGCTATTTCAAATAAGGATGAAATACGGAAATCAATTTTTATTTTCAAAACATTATTTAATTTTTGGTTTTTTAAAGACTCGATTCGAAATGGAAATTTCGATAAAACTATTTATTCAGGAGGAATCACTTTTGGGTTTATGTAACGAATTTAAAATATTTTTCGTGATTTGATTATTAGTCAATTGGGAAACATCAATCGTCACATCAACTTTTTCTTTGCTGAACCACTGAACCTGCCGACGGGAATACTGCCTTGTTTTAATGATAATCTCCTCTTGCATTTCTTCCAATGACATTTCATCTTTTAAAAAAGCCTGAATCTGCCTGTAACCGATAGAATCCAACGCAGGAAATGATTTTCCGGATTCAGCCTGTTTATCAACTAAAAGTTTCACCTCATTAATCCAACCAGAAGCCAGCATCTCCTCTGTGCGTTTTTCAATTTTGTCATTCAGGATTTTGGTGTTCATTATTATCAAAACCGTAAATAATTTTAGAGTTTTTCTGGGGCTGTTTTCCTGCAGTGTAAAATGCTCGGTAGGTGTTTTCCCTGTCGCTTCGTAAATCTCCAACGCCCTCACCAACCGTTTTTTATTGTTGATGTGAACGATCTTTCCATAGTCCGGATCAATGGATTGCAATTGCTCCAAAAGTCCACCAGGATTATTTTCATATTCTTTTTCCAAGCGGTTTCTCACGGAGAGATCTGAAACGCTTCCTTTAAAAATCCCTTTTGTCAATGCACGGAAATAGAGTCCGGCACCACCGCAAAGGATTGGAAGTTTACCTTTAGATCGAATTTCTACAACTTTTTCCTTTACCAATTTTGCATATTCCCCTGCTGAAACCGGTTCCGAAGTATCCCGGAACCCCATTAAATGGTGTGGAATTCCATCCATTTCTTCTTTTGTAGGTTGGGCCGTGCCGATAGGCATCCCTCCGTAGATCTGCCGGGAATCGAGACCAATAATTTCCCCTTCGAGTAATTTCGCTAATGCGACAGAAAGAGATGATTTCCCACTGGCAGTGGGACCGATAATGGTGAGAATTTTATTCATGAATCCAAGGGACTTTTTACACTTAGGGGACCTTTCTTCATAACGTGTGTATAGATCATGGTTGTGCGGACGTCTTTATGGCCCAGCAATTCCTGCACGGTTCTAATATCATACCCACGTTCTAAAAGATGGGTTGCAAAACTATGCCGGAGCGTATGACATGATACGCGTTTTTCTACACCAGCCAACCGAACGGCTTTTTTCAAAGCTCTACTAACGCTGGAATCATGTATGTGCCACCGCATTAATACGCCTGTTTGTGGATTTTTTGACATGGTAATGGATGGAAATACAAACTGCCATTTAATTTCTTTGCTTGCGCTTGTATATTTTCGACTTAATGCTTTCGGAAGCGCAACAGAACCTCCTCCTTTTTTTATATCATTTTCGTGGAGTGTTTTTACTTTTAATAATTGAGATTTCAATGGTTGGACACATTTTTCAGGCAACAGGGATACCCTATCTTTATCCCCCTTGCCACCACGAATAATGAGACTCATCTGGGAAAAATCAATATCTTGGATTCGAATATTTAGGCATTCCGTTAATCTAAGTCCAGCGCCATAAAGTAAGTTGCATATGGTCGAATGAATACCATGGATGTTAGCCAGAACGATTTTGATTTCATCCTGGGAAAGGACAACAGGAATATGTTTTGAACGCTTTGCAATTACAAAATCCTCCGGTTTGCCAATATCCTGTTCCAGTACTTTTAAATATAGAAATAGAATGGCATTCCGGGCCTGGTTTTGCGTGGAAGCTGAAACAGATCGTTCAACGGCGAGATAAGTCAAATATTGGTTGATCTCTTTTTCACCCATTGCGGATGGATGTTTCAAAGCATGGTATTTTATAAATCGCTTAATCCAATCAATATACGTTTTCTCCGTTCGATAGCTATAATTACGGATTCGAATGCTGTCCCTGACTTGGTTTAATAATTGACTCATGATAATTATTGTATATGAATGCTCTTTTTTGATAGGTTACTTTATGGAATATTGTGATAATTCAAAGTGAATATAAAGCATGATATCACTCATATAGGAATACTATTTGACGGAATCGTCACATAGTAAGGGTTATATGGGTAAAACATTAATTGGATATAATAAATGAACTTTGAACAACCAAAGCCAGATTCAAAAAAATATTCTGACCTTATTACAGAAATTCAAAATGGTGTAATTAAAATACCAAAGTTTCAACGTGATTTTGTTTGGAGCATTGATAAAACTGCAAAATTATTAGATAGCATTCTTAAGGGTTATCCAATTGGGACTTTCATATTATGGCAAACTGATGAACGATTAAATGATATAAAAAATGTTGGGAACCTTGAAATACCCCAAACTCCTGAAGGTACTAAAGTGCAATATGTTCTTGATGGTCAACAACGCATAACATCATTATATGCAGCATACCTTGGTGCATCTATTCAGAAAATCGGTGAAAAGAAAATAACAAATTATAGTGATATTGTTGTGAACCTTGATGCTGACATCAATGAAAATGGTGACCACGTTATTAGCGCAGAACCTACTGGTGAGAAATTTATTTCACTTAATGATGTTCTAAATTTTTCATATAGTAAAGGTCGAGAATTATCAGAAAATTTTTCAGAAGAAGATTTAGAGAAAATCGATAGCTATTCTACTGCTTTTAAAACATATGAGTTCTCAACAGTTTTACTTCGAAAGGAAGATGTTGATTCTGCAATTGAAGTTTTTACCCGAATTAATACAGGTGGACAAACATTAACATTATTTGAAATAATGTCCGCAAAAACTTATGATGAAAATCAAGATTTTGA
>CAZSIH010000056.1:0-12644 GCA_964606925.1 uncultured bacterium | reverse complement strand
ATATATTAGCTGAAAAAATCCCAAAATGGCGTGAAGAAGCCTTAGGATTGATCCATGAAAAAGGAGACGCAGTGATCAGTGAAGTATCCGTGTCCCATGCCTATGCTGGAATGCGGGGAATCAAAGGATTAATTTGTGATACATCATCCGTTTCAGCGGAAACAGGACTTATCATCAGGGGAAGACCTCTACTGGACATTAAACATTTATTACCGGAAGAAGTGTTCTTTCTATTGGTTACAGGTGACCTCCCATCTGAGGAAGATTTGGAGGACTTACAGCATCAATTATCTCAAAATAATCATGTACCTGATCATGTTTGGAATGTGTTGTATGCAATGCCAAAAGATTCTCATCCTATGACCATGATGAATGTTTCTATTTTAGCGTTACAGGGTGAATCAAAATTCAAAAATAAATATTCTGAAGGGATTCGGAAGCAGGATCAATGGAAATCTTATTTAGAAGATGGGATTGCTCTCATCGCAAAAATTCCTTCCCTTGCAGCAGGTATTTACCGCATGAGATTTGGCAAGGGTGATCCTATCCCACCGGATAATTCACTGGATTGGGGAGCAAATTATGGACACATGCTGGGATTGACTGATAGTAATGAACGAATCAAAAAGCTTATGAGGTTGTATTTGACACTTCATTGTGATCATGAAGGAGGAAATGCAAGTACATTCACATCCCTGGTTGTGTCTTCAACTTTGTCCGACGTTTATTATTCTGTTGCTGCCGGTCTAAATGCTCTGGCAGGTCCATTGCACGGAAGAGCAAATCAGGAATGTTTGAGGTTTGTATTGGAGATCAAGGATCATTTTGATTCTGATCCCACCACCGAAGAATTACAGGATTATTGCGAAAACTGGTTAAAACAGGGAAAAGTGATTCCCGGATACGGACATGCTGTTCTCAGATGCCCGGACCCTCGGTTTATAGGCCTCATGGAATTTGGAGAAAATAATATTCAGGATGATCCGGTTTTTCACATAGTCCAAAAGTTATTCAAAGTAGTACCGGAAGCGTTATCTAAACAGGGAAAAGCCAAAAATCCATGGCCTAATGTGGATGCAGTTTCCGGATCATTGCTTTATCATTTCGGTATCACTGAATTCAATTATTATACGGTTCCATTCAGTGTATCCCGTACTCTGGGTTTAGTATCGCAATTGGTTTTAAACAGAGCATTGGTTCTACCTTTAATTCGTCCGAAGTCCATTACAGCGGAGTGGATAAAGAGTAACGTAGATCCGGAAACCCCTTCATAAAAATATTCAGGAATAATAATGAACAGAAAAAAACTTGCACTGATCGGAGGAGGACAAATTGGAGGAAATATTGCACTCTTAGCAGCACAAAAAGAATTAGGTGATGTCATTATTTTTGATATTCCCAAAGCAGAAGGGATGGTGAAGGGGAAAGCTCTGGATCTAATGCAACTCCGCCCCCATGATGGATATGATGCAGAAATCACCGGAACGTCGGATTGGAATAATGTGAAAGATGCAGATGTTTTTATCATCACCGCCGGTATTCCCAGAAAACCGGGAATGAACAGGGAAGATCTACTGGGAATTAATCTGGGAATTATGAAAGACGTTGCAGGGAATATAAAGGAACAAGCTCCAAATGCATTTGTGATCGTAATTTCCAATCCATTGGATGCCATGGTGTATGCGTTTTATAAAATTTCCGGATTCCCGAAAAATAAAGTGGTTGGTATGGCAGGTGCGCTGGACAGTGCCAGATTTCGTACATTTATTGCCATGGAAACAGGATGCTCAGTTCAGGATGTAACCTGCATGGTTTTAGGTGGACACGGAGACACAATGGTCCCCATATCCAGATTGGCAACTGTTGGTGGTGTTCCCGTATCAGATTTGATTTCCCCGAAAAGATTAGCTGAAATAGAGCACAGGACACGATTTGCAGGTGGTGAAATTGTAAAATTATTTGGCAACGGTTCGGCTTTTTATGCTCCAGCTCAATCCGCCATCGAAATGGCAGAATCTTATTTAAGAGATAAAAAACGAGTAATTCCATGCGCATCTTTGTGTGAAGGAGAGTTTGGTATTGACGGTTATTTCATAGGAGTTCCAACTGTTATCGGTTCGGGCGGTGTAGAACGAATCCTGGAATTTGATTTACAGGAAAGTGAAAAAGAGGAATTGAATCAAACTTTGACTGCCGTAAAAAAGACGGTAGGAGAGACAGGTTTATAATCCTTCAATCGACTTTCACAAAAACACATTTTTATTTCATTCAAAATAAATAACTTTTACAATTCATTTTTTTCATATATATTAATACGACAAGTTTAGTCCTATTTATGTTGAAATTAACGAGAAAAGTTGAATATGCCCTCATCGCATTGAGATATATGCAGCGCAAGAGAGACAGGAATTGTGCAAGTGCAAAGGAAATATCTGACCTGTATCGGATTCCTCTGCCTTTGCTTTCTAAAATCCTGCAAAAGCTGAGCAAAGTAGGGATCATTCAAGCAATTCAGGGTCCTCATGGCGGGTACTCATTAAATATCGTCCCGGAGAAATTAACTATGAAGGAATTGATAAATATTCTTGAAGGGCCGGTTGGAATTATGGATTGTTCAATAGATTCCGAGTGTATTCAGTTAAAAACATGCAATATTAAAAATCCCATTAATGAGGTGAATAATGCAATAATTGGTGTTTTGAATAATATAACTTTAGCAGATATTTCTGAACAGGTCAACAGTAGCAATCAACTTTAATACCATGGAACATTCGCAGGATATTTTAGAAAAGAGAATTGAACAGGATTATCAATACGGTTTTATAACTGATATTGATCAGGATATTCTACCTCCCGGATTGAATGAGGAAGTTATCCGGCATATTTCCGAAAAGAAAAATGAACCTGGGTGGATGCTTGAATGGAGGTTGAATGCCTACACTATATGGCAGAAAATGTCAGAACCGACGTGGGCGAATATAAAATATCAAACCATAGATTATCAGAAAATTATTTATTATGCGGCTCTAAAAAAGAAAAAAGAACTCAAAAGCCTGGATGAAGTGGACCCACAGCTATTGGAAACATATAATAAACTTGGAATTCCTCTTGAAGAACAAAAAATGCTGGCTGGCGTGGCTGTTGATGCAGTGTTTGACAGTGTTTCTGTCACAACGACATTTAAAAAAGAATTAGCATCTCACGGAATTGTATTCTGTCCTTTTTCAGAAGCAGTTCAATCCCATCCGGATTTGGTGCGGAAATACCTTGGTAGTGTTGTCCCTCATACCGATAATTTTTTTGCAGCTCTCAATGCAGCGGTATTCAGCGATGGCTCTTTTGTTTATATCCCAAAAGGAGTTCGCTGTCCTATGGAATTATCCACCTATTTTAGGATAAATGCGGCAAATACGGGACAATTTGAACGGACGTTGATCATAGCGGATGAAGGAAGTCAGGTTAGTTATTTAGAAGGATGTACCGCTCCCATGCGGGATGAAAATCAACTTCATGCTGCCGTGGTGGAACTCGTGGCTCACAGAGATGCAAAAATAAAATATTCCACAGTTCAGAATTGGTATCCCGGAGATGAAAATGGAAAAGGCGGTATTTACAATTTTGTAACAAAAAGAGGAATTTGTCTCGAAGAAAATTCAAAGATTTCATGGACACAGGTTGAAACAGGATCAGCCATTACATGGAAATATCCAAGTGTCATTTTGAAGGGGGACAATTCCAGCGGGGAGTTTTATTCAGTAGCACTGACGAATAATTATCAGCAGGCGGATACGGGAACAAAAATGATCCATTTGGGAAAAAATACAACCAGTACCATCATTTCAAAGGGAATTTCTGCAGGAAAAAGTCAGAATACATATCGGGGAGAAGTGAAAATAATGAAAAATGCAGAGAATTCCAGGAATTATTCACAATGTGATTCTATTTTGATTGGAAGTGAATGCGGAGCCCATACTTTTCCCTACATTGATGTTCGCAATCCTACAGCTCACATGGAGCATGAAGCATCTACATCAAGTATAGGAGAAGATCAGATTTTCTATTGCAATCAAAGAGGTATATCCGAAGAAAATGCAGTATCTCTTATCGTCAACGGATTTTGTAAGGATGTTTTTGCAAAACTTCCCATGGAATTTGCAGTGGAGGCAAATAAACTCATGGAGGTGAGTCTTGAGGGAAGTGTCGGTTAATATTTATTATATTACTCAAAAGTAAATTAACATGTTACATATAAAAGATTTACGATGCTCCATCGGTGAAAAGGAGATACTTCGAGGGATCAATTTGGAGGTGAAACCTGGTGAGATACATGCTATAATGGGAAGGAATGGTTCCGGAAAAAGTACGTTGGCACATGTTATTGCGGGAAAAGAAACTGCCCAAATAATCAATGGATCCATAATCTATAAGGGTAAAGATTTGAATGGGGTATCTCCCGAAGAAAGAGCACTGGATGGAATTTTTCTTTCCTTTCAATATCCTGTAGCTATCCCGGGAGTCAATATAACCTATTTTTTAAAGGAAGCTGTGAATGCGAAGATGAAACATCTGGGAAAAGATGAATTGGATGCAGCCCGGTTTTTACAGCAGATAAAAGAAAAACTTGAATTGGTTGATCTTGATAATTCTTTTATTAAAAGGGCGGTCAATGATGGATTTTCCGGCGGAGAGAAAAAACGGAATGAGATTCTCCAACTCCTCATGCTTGAACCGGAGTTAGCAATTTTGGATGAAACTGATTCCGGACTGGATATTGATGCTCTGAAAATAATAGCACATAGTATTCAAATCTGTAAATCTCCTGATAGGTCATTCATCATCATTACCCATTACCCCAGATTACTTAATTATGTGAAACCGGATAAAGTCCATATTCTCATCGAGGGAAAGATTGTTAAATCCGGGGGACCTGAACTTGCACATGTTCTTGAGGAAAAAGGATATAGCTGGATTGATGGAAAATGATTATGGATCATTATAAAGATCAGTTTTCCCGATTGTTGAAACGACAGGATTTTGAACCACGAAATCTGACCCAATTACGGACTCATTCATTTCAACAATTTCTGGAAACAGGGTTTCCAACTCAAAAATGGGAAAATTGGCGGTTTACAAATCTGAAAAATTTAAAAAAGGAAACTTTTCGAATTTCTGAAACTCAGGACCTTCCTGAAAAGTTACCTGATTTAAAATCATATGACATTCCTTCCGTAGATACACTGGTGATCATAAACGGTCATTATCAACCTGAATTATCATCCAGTCCCCCAAGTGTTACAGTGGAAACACTATTAGAATTTTATCAATCCAATCCTCAGCGGTTTTCAGAAAACGCTTCCAATCCTTTTCATACATTGAATACTGCATTTATGGATAGTGGTCTGGCTGTGACCATTCGGAAAAATTCTGTATTAAAGCAACCACTGAGATTTCTGTTTTTGTTCACATCCCTTCGGGAAAATATCATGATTTCACCGCAAATTCATGTAGTGGCAGAGGAAAACAGCTCCGGTGAGATCATTGAACAAATAACCGGGAATATTCACCGGTCTTCCTTTCTTAATCTGGTTGGATGCATATCCTTATCCCAAAATTCTTTTTTGGATTATACACGAATTTTAAATGGTCAGTCTGTACCAAATCAGTTTGCTGATTTTCATGTTGAACAGGGAAGAGATACTCGATTCCGGTTTTTTCAGTATGCGGAAGCCAGACCATTATGCCGATTGGATATGGACTGTGAATTGAAAGGAGAAGGGTCCGAATGTGACGTATATGGGTTAACTTTATCGGATGAAGCAAATCATTCAGATAATAATATACGAATAAACCATTTCGCTCCGAATTGCCGAAGTAATCAATCATTTAAATCCATTTTACGAGATAACTCCAGCGGTGTATTTAATGGGAGAACAATTGTCTGTAAAGGGGCACAGAAAACTGATGCAAGGCAAACCAATAAAAATCTACTCCTTTCTAAGAAAGCAGTGATGAATTCAAATCCTCAGTTAGAAATTAAAGCGGATGATGTAAAATGCGCCCATGCTTCTACAACTGGTGCATTGGATGAGGAAGCTCTTTTTTATCTCCGCTCAAGAGGATTGGATATTCAATCATCCAAAGCTCTGTTGGTCAGGGGATTTGCATTGGAAGAATTAGAATTAGTCAAAAATAAAAATACCTTTGGTTATTTAATGAAATTATTTCAATCCTGGCTGGAATTATGACCGTGACAGAAAAACTCAACGATTTGAGAGATGTGTTTGACCTGTTTGATGATCCTAAAGACAAATACATTCAACTCATGGATATGGGAAAAAAATCCCGTGGTCTTTTACCTGAAGAAAGAAACGATATCAATAAAATTTATGGATGTACTTCACAAGCTTGGGTTATAACAGAACAAAGTGGAAATAAGATCTATTATTTACGAACAGATTCCGATGCCCAAATTGTAAAAGGACTTTTGATTATACTTGCGAATATCTGTGAAGGAGAAACTTTAGAAACAATTGATTCCATTGACGGAAATGATATTCTCAATACTGTGGGACTGAACGGAGCTATTTCCAGCCAGAGAATGAATGGGTTCGGAGCGGCAATTGAAAAGATAAAAAAGGACATATCATGTATGGAAATGAAGAAACCAGAATAAAACGGGATGTAGAAGCAAATCTGGTTCCTTCCGGTGATAAAATCACCTTAAAAAAAGGAGAATTGGTCAGGATAACGCAGGCTTTGGGAGGAAGCTACACCGTATTGATCCAGGGGAATATGGCGCAAATTGACTCTTCCAATGCCGATGCTTTGGGAAAAGTAGCGGAACCATCACCTGCAGATTCCGGAAGTGAGGAGCAACCCTTTCACGAACAATTGGTTTGGGATCAGCTCAAAACTTGTTATGATCCGGAAATACCCGTGAATATTGTAGATTTGGGATTGATCTATGATTGCCGGGTTTGGGAATTAGAAAATGAAAATTACCGGGTGAATATCAAAATGACATTAACAGCACCGGGATGTGGTATGGGTCCGGTAATAGCTGACGATGTAAAACGAAAGGTAGAAGCTATCCCAAGTGTTGATTTGGCTGATGTGGAATTGGTTTGGGAACCGCAATGGAATATGGATATGGTATCGGAATCTGCAAAACTTCAAATGGGAATGCTTTAGGGAACTTTTTAGTGCAGGATATAAAAAAAATATTCCCCATTTTTGCTTCTAAAAATAATAGAGATTTAGTGTATTTTGATAATGCTTCCACAACTCAAAAACCTGATTCGGTACTGGATTCAATTCAACAATTTTACGAAGAAATCAATGCCAATGTTCATCGAGGGCTGTACACTCTGGGGCAAAAGTCTACCGAGGCATACGAGGGAGTTCGGGAAAAAATTGCACATTTTATTTCAGCAGAGAATTCAGCTTCCATCATCTTTACAAAAGGCACTACCGAAGCTATAAACCTTGTAGCTTCTGCATGGGGAAATCCAATTTTGAAGGAAGGAGATGAAATTCTTATTTCTGAAATGGAACACCATTCCAATATTGTTCCATGGCAATTATTGGCAAAACGAAAAAAAGCAGTTTTGAAAGCCATAACATTGACCGAAAACCATTCACTGGATCTTGATTCATTAGATTCACTTTTAACAGATAAAACAAAAATAGTTGCTTTAGCCCATCAGTCTAATGTTACCGGAATTGTAAACCCCATAAAAACCATTTCAAAAAAACTGGAAAGTTCAAATGCGGTTTTTCTTGTTGATGGCGCTCAATCCGTTGCTCATCTTCCCATTGATGTGAGTGATCTGGGATGTGATTTTTTTGCTTTTTCCGGTCATAAAATGTACGGACCAACTGGCGTTGGTGTGTTATATGCGAAAAAAAATGTTCTCGAAAAGATGGAACCGTATCAGGGTGGAGGAGAGATGATTGATAAGGTCACAATCGAAGAATCCACATGGGATGTCCCTCCGTGGAAATTTGAAGCTGGAACTCCAAACATTGCTCAGGCAGTTGGATTGGGCTCCGCTGTGGATTTTATTCATAAAATAGGATTGGATGAAATCGAAAATCATTTAAATCAATTGACTCAATTTGCCCTTGCCGAAATGAATAATATCTCCGGAATCCTTTTATTTCATACAGGTAATTCCAGTGATAATGTCATTAGTTTTATGGTTGACGGAATTCATCCTCAGGATTTAGCTATGTTTATGAATGAAGACAATATTGCTTTTCGTGTGGGACACCATTGTGCTCAACCACTGATGAAACATTTTGGAGTATCTGCTACCGCAAGGATAAGTTTTGCAGTTTACAATACGCAAGAGGATATTGATATGTTCATCCAATCATTAAAAAACACAGTGGATATTTTGAAAGGAAATTCCGATAAAAATTCAAAACCTAAACAAAAATCAATCTCGGAAATGATATCATGAGTAAACGAGTTTCCTGGGAAGTTTATTTCATGAATATTGCCCGGGAAGTTGCTACCCGTTCCACCTGTGACCGAAAGCATGTTGGCGCTGTAATTGTTCGTGGTAAAACTATTTTATCCACCGGATATAATGGAAGTGTTCGGGGAATGGGGCATTGTGATGAGATTGGTCACGAAATGGAAAACAGTCATTGTGTCCGAACGATCCATGCAGAAGCGAACGCCGTTGTACAGGCAGCCCGAAATGGTGTCCGTATTGATGATGCGGAAATATATGTTACTGCATCTCCCTGCTATGATTGTTTTAAAATCATAGCTAATTCAGGAATTACCGCAATATATTTTGGAGAATTTTACCGGGATGAACGGATTACTTCTTTGGCAGAACAGATTGGAATAAAACTGGTTAACCTTTCTGAAAATGGATAGATAGGATTTGTTTATCCTTTCGAAAAGGATTGATGAATCATTTTCAAAAAAAATAGTTTAATGAACTTTACCCAAGCCATTGTTCGTTCTCCTTGTAAAAATATTACTCATGGACTTACAACTGCATCTTTAGGAATACCGGACTATCCGAATACCCTCAGTCAGCACAGAAACTATGTGAAACTTTTGGAAGAACTGGGATTGGATGTAACTGAACTTCCACCGCACGAAAATTACCCCGACTCAACTTTTATTGAAGACACTTCAGTTCTAACTCCAGATTTTGCTATCATTACCATTCCCGGTGCTGAATCTAGAAAAGGAGAGGTTAAAGCGGTTGAAAAACTGCTGGAAAAGGAATTCAGAGATATAGAAAAAATTGAAAATCCCGCTACACTTGATGGTGGTGATGTTTTGGAAGTGGAAAATCATTTTTACATCGGAATTTCTGAACGGACGAATCTTCCCGGAGCAGAACAGTTTATCGACATTTTAACCAAATACGGAAAAATCGGTTCGATTATTTATGTGAATAAAGGGTTACATTTAAAATCTGCTGTTTCTTATTTGGGAAATAATCACATATTGATTGATCCTGAATCTTTAAATCAAACTCACTTTCCGAAATTTGAAGTGGTTGCCACTGCAGGGGAAGAGGGATATTCTGCTAATTCCATTTCAGTAAATGGGACGGTCATCCTTCCGGAAGGATTTCCTAAAACAAGGGTTAAAGTGGAAAAAGCAGGTTTTCTAGTCAGGACTTTAAATGTGTCGGAATTTCAAAAATTGGATGGTGGATTGAGTTGTTTGTCATTAAGATATTAACCTGAAGTAATCACAAAATCAATTATCAAATTTATTTTTTTCACTAATTAACCCATTTGTGTTTCCCCTGTTACATGGGAAAATCTCAGGTTTTAATAAGAAGAAACCATTGAAATGGTTAGAATACATAACGAATTATTGCAACCCACGAATTAATTTGTGGGTCAATCGGAGTGATATTATTGGAAACCGTTTAAACGGTTTATAAAAATTGTAAGTTTTGCTAAGGATTATAAAAGTATAACGATTAAATCAAGGAGAAAATATGAAAAACATTATTTCTATAATTTTGATGGTAGTAACATCGGGAATTCTTTCAGCACATTGTCAGGTTCCCTGCGGGATTTATGATGATGCGGCGAGGGTTGTTAATCTCCATGAGGATATGATGACCATTCGAAAATCTATTAAAAAGATCAAAGATTTATCTGTTGGAGAATCTTCACCCCAAAAAATGAATCAGCTGGTTCGGTGGATAAACACAAAGGAAGAACATGCCCAGCATATACAGGAAGTTATATTGAACTATTTTCTTGCACAGAGAATCAAACCAAAAGAAAAAGGAGAAACCGGATATAAAAAATATGTATCCCTCACAACAACATGTCAAAAGATTATTTTTCATGCTATGAAGTGTAAACAAAATTCTGATGTATCTCACCTTGATATTCTGAAAAGACAAATAAACATTCTTACGGATATTTATTTTGATGACCATGGAAAACAAAACTTGAAAGAATTGATGGATAAATAAGCAGGATTTAATTAATCAGGATTTAGTTATTTCTTTAAAAATATTTTTCTTTAGGATAGCAGAACAAGTCAAAAGTCCTGCAAATAAAGCGCCGGTCAATCCGACTGTGGTGATATCCTGACCCGTAAGAAATAAACCATTTATCGGTGTTTGAGGTCGTAACCAGCGTTGGCGAAACCGGGAAGGTGAATGTTCTAATCCATATAATTCCCCCTTTTCGTAATTCATCATTGCTTTGGTGGAAAGGGGAGTGGAAAGTTCATAGTAATCTATTTTACCTTTTAACCGGGGAAGTGTCCGGTAAATTTGGTCAAACATTCTTTGGCATATTTCCTCTTTTAATGATTCATATTCTCTTCCCCGTTTTTTCCATGATTGATCTTTCCATTTTTCAAACCATGAAAAGGGAGCAAGGGTGATAGCTTCCATTGTTGTTCTGTCCGGGGAAGATTTTAATTTTTCCGGATCCTTAATTGAAGGAAAGGAAAGATATAAAACTGGAAATGGATTCGACTGGTCAATCAAAAAATTATCTACATTTTTATCATGGTCATAGGAAGGATAAATCCAATAATTTGTTGTAGTTAGACCCAGTTCTTCAGGTGTTCCTTTCATCCCAACGTACATGCATAAATGACCGTGAGTTTTAGTCACTGAGGATAAATTCGTTTTAAAATCCGGTAAATGATTTGAGTTTATCATTTTACCGAATGTATTCATCACTCCTGCACTACTGATGACAAGGGGTGAATGGATCTCTTCATCTGATTCAAGTTTTACTCCTACAGCTCGATTTTTGTGAATGATTATCTCCTTAACACCAGAACTTACACAAACTTCTCCTCCGGAATTTCTTATGACGGGAAGAATAGATTCAGCAATTTTCCCGGAACCTCCAATGGGATAATTTCCGCCATCCAGGTAATGTTTGGCAACTCCTGCATGCATGACAAAACTGCTTTGTTTTGGTGGCAATCCATAATCGCCCCACTGTCCGGTCAAAACACCCAAAAGCTTTTTATCACTTGTGAGGTTGGAAATCACTTCATAAGTGGTTTGGTCTGATAATCCGTAAAAAGGGCTGGTCTGAAATGGTGATAAAATTGTGGATAAAAAAGATGGGAGCACCTTGTTTTTATAAAAAGGAATGCTCTTTCTGGTTACCTCGTTCAATAGTGACATATAACGATACACAGCGTATTTCTGTTCTGGAAACCACGATACAAGATTTTCAATGAACTGTTCTTTTGGAGACACAAATTCATATTGCTTGTCCGGGAAAACGATAGTATCGTAATTATCATCCATTTTTTGCCATTCCAATCGTCCTTCGGAAATATGGTCGAATAGTTTTCTGGATGCTTTATTTTTATCATGAACATCACCGATATAATGAATGCCCACATCCCATTCATATTCATTCCGTTTGAATGTGTGAGTATATCCTCCCGGTTTGAAATGTTTTTCAAGAAGAAGACATCTTTTCCCTTTTTGAGCCAGCAATGCTCCACAGCATAATCCGCTCATTCCGGATCCGATGATCAATGCATCGTAGGATGCCTCGAATTCAGCCGATGAGTATTTTTTGTGTTTCAATAAAAAACGGACGATAAATGAAATATATTTTATTTAAATTTTAACGATATTACAAGCAATAACGTGAAAATATTCAATTAATAAGCATAGATATACGATAATAGATACATAACCGTGAATTTTTTTAATTCTTAATTATTCTTCTCCCCAAACTTCCCCAATCCTGTCTTTGATTTTCTGTTCATAAAAATCCATCATTTCATAACCTCATCAATCTTTCCTTTGCCCGTTTATATTTCTCCACTCGCTCTAAGTCCTTTTCTGTGACTTCAGGTAACCGTGTTAAATCCATATTATCTTCCAAATCAGCCAGTTTTACTTTTACCGCTAACGGATTGAATGAAATTCTTTCAATAAATGAATCATAATCTTCACCATCCTGCTTGGTTACACATTCAATCGCAGATATAACCGCTCCACTAAATCCCTCATCCCTTAAATCATCCAATGATACATCTGTGTCTTCCACAATATCATGGAGGACCGCCACAATTTTCTCCTCTTCCGATTCCACTTGATTCATTAATCGCAATGGATGTTCGATATACGGTTTTCCTGCCTTATCCGTTTGACCTT
>CAZSIH010000055.1:0-12771 GCA_964606925.1 uncultured bacterium | reverse complement strand
CAGCTATGAAGGTTAACAGTCAATATATGCATGTGGTTTGGTTTCATTTAAGAGTAATAGAACCCACAACAATGAACGAGGTTATGGATAAACTTGAAAAAAATCCGTTAGTAGCTCTAACCGAAAAAGACATGACAAGTACGGTATTTTCATTTGGAAGAGATCATGGACATTTTGGAAGAATTTTGAATCAAACCGTGGTTGTTGTCCAGACTCTTAATGTAAGAAACAACACTGAGATTACCGGTTTTTGTTTTACGCCTCAGGACGGAAATTCCCTTTTAAGCAGCATTGCCGCGACAGAATGGTTCATGTATCCCAAATCTTATGAAGATAAAATTCAGTGCATGTCTGAATTTTATTTTGATTGGATTTAATATTTATTTCCTGTTTATTTTTTTTGAACATTACAGTAGATTCAGTTACCGTCGGTCCATTTCAGGAAAATACATTTATTCTGTGGGAAAAGGAGTCACACTCTGCACTCTTAGTTGATCCCGGGGATGAACCAGATGAGATCATTTCAAAAATCAAGACACTGGATTTAAACCCTGTCGGGATTATAAACACACATGCCCATTTAGATCATGTGGGAGCTGTTTCCAAAATAAAGGATGAGTATTCAATTCCATTTTATTTGCATAAGGATGAAAATCATGTATTGGAACATTATCCTGAAATGTGCCGTATGTTTGGAATAACACCATATAAAATTCCATCCGTGGATCACTGGATTTCAGGAGATGGAGAAATGAAACTTGGTGAATTTAATATCACTTATTTAGAAACTCCGGGACACACTCCCGGTGGAACTACCTATACGATTGACGGGCATTGTTTTAGTGGAGATACATTGTTTTCCGGTTCCATAGGAAGAACGGATTTACCCGGAGGACACTACACAACATTAATGAATTCATTGGAAAAATTGAAAAATAAATTGAACCCGGATTGGGTGATTCATCCCGGTCATGGACCCGATACTTCAATGCGATATGAACTCAACCACAATCCTTTTTTAGATTCATTAAAAAATTAAGTTAAAGAATAATGAATAATTTAATAGAGCAATTTAATAATAATTCTGACATCAGGAAATTGGTCCCGGCAGGTTCACATTTGGTCATCGCCATTTCAGGGGGAATGGATTCTGTTGTACTAACTCATCTTTTAATAAATATGGAAGTTCAATTCATTTATCGGTTAACCCTTGCTCACGTGAACCATGGATTAAGAGAAAATGCAGATAAGGACATGAAATTTGTTCAGAATTTGTCCCATGAATGGAATCTTCCATGTGAAATTATCCGTTTAGATCAACACACAAGAAAGTCAAGTGAAAGTGTGGAAGCATGGGCACGAAAACATCGGTATGAAGCACTTGAAAAAATCCGCTTGAAGGTGAATGGAGATTATATTCTTACTGCTCATCATAAAACCGATCAGGCAGAAACTATTTTAATGCGTTTGGCACAAGGCACAGGCGGAAAAGGATTTAGGGGAATTCATCCCCAAGTTGATTTGATTCGCAGACCATTACTTCTTTTTGCGAAACAAGAATTAATAAATTATGCACAACAACACAATTTAATTTTTGTTGAAGATGAAACAAATTTAGATATTTCAATTCCAAGAAATTTTATAAGGCATAATATCCTTTCTCCATGGCTTCATCATGATAATCATGTAGAAGAAGGAATAATAAAAACATCCGGTCATATCAAAGAACTTGTTGATGCAGTTACATTCACAGTTGATTATTTTTATAAAAAACTAGTCTGTTGGAACGGAGAAACGGAAGAACGTATACTTTTGAAAAATAAAATGGATTACCTTCCCCTTTACATCCAACTTGAATTGTTAAAAAAATGTATGAATTTAGATGCGATTCAGTGGAGAAAATCTGATTGGAATTCCTTAAAATTATTTATTGAGAATTCTGCAACAGGTACAGTGTATTCGAGCAGCTCTGATTGGCGTATTTTAAATAATCGGGAAGAATGGATTGTATTTAAAAACGAAAATGTAAAAAACAAAGCATATGAAATAATACCCGATAGCAACACAAAGTGCGGAAATTATATTTTTAATTGGAAATGGGTATCCACTTCCTCAGAAATCATGAATGAAAACAGGAATAGTGAATTCATAGATGGTGGATTGATTCAGAACAATAAATTATTTTTAAGACATTGGAAACAGGGAGATAGGTTTCAACCTTTGGGAATGAAGGGAAGGAAGAAAGTGAGTGATTTTCTAATTGATGAAAAGGTAAATCTTCATCAAAAAAATAAACAGATGGTATTGACTGCAGATGAAAAAATTGTGTGGGTGTGCGGACATAGAATCAGCGATTGGGTGAAAGTAACTCAGGAAACGATAAAACCTGCAAAAATATCGTTCAATTTGCATCAATGAAAATGAAAAATATGTACGGATATAATATAGTTCCCATTTACACACAGGATCAAATTAGGAATAGAGTCAAGGAGATGGGAGTTGAATTGTCCTTAAAATTTCAGGATGATATTCCGATATTTATTGGTGTATTAAATGGGAGTTTCATTTTTTTAGCAGACTTATTGAGAGAGTTAACCATAGATTGTGAAATGGATTTCATTAAATTATCCAGTTATGAAAAAACAGTTTCCTCAGGAACTGTACATCTCCTTAAAGATATATCAGCAGACATTACCGGAAGACATGTCATCATTGTTGAAGATATTATAGATTCAGGACTGACAATTCGGTTTTTAAAAAACAGGTTGGAAGGTGCAGATCCTCAATCAATTACAACAGTTTCTCTGTTGCTGAAACCGGAGGTCGCACAATTGGATTTTCCAATAGATTTTATAGGATTTGAAATTCCCAGTGATTATGTTGTAGGTTACGGTTTGGATATGAATCAAAAACTTCGCCATCTTCCCGGAATTTATCGGTTTGAAAATGAATCATGACTACGAAAAAGAAAAAAAGAAAAGACTATAAATTCATGCAAAATTATAAAAAACGGGATAATAATTCTTCTATGAAAAATTCTGAAAAGAAACAAAATAAAATTGATCAGCAAGGATTTCAATGGAAACGAGCGGGAAAAACTTCTCTGATGTGGATCATGATTGTTTCAGTTGCGATTTATCTGTCCGGTATGTTTGCTGAAGGATCAAAAAAGGAACCGATATTACAATATTCCCAATACAGGGGATTTTTACAAAACAGACAAATTGCGGATGGAACTTTTGTTGATAAGACATTCCATGGGTCTTTAAAAACACCTCAGTCCATAATTACTGACATTGGTATTAAAGATAATGTAACCCATTTTCAGGTTATTCTTCCTTTTATTGATCAAAATGTCATGGATGAATGGGACGAGTATGGTGTAGATTACAGTTTTAAAGAAGAAAATATTGATTGGACGGGATATTTGCTGAATATGTTGCCGTGGTTTTTAATAATCGCATTTTGGATTTTTATAATGCGCCGAATGCAGGGAGGTGCAGGTGGAATGGGGAATGTATTTAATTTCGGAAAAAGCCGTGCTAAAATTTGGGATAATAATATGGCAAAGGTGACCTTTGATGATGTTGCTGGGTGTGTAGAGGCAAAAGAGGAATTGAAAGAAGTTATTGATTTTTTAAAACATCCAAAACGGTTCCGGAAACTGGGGGCTAAAATTCCAAGGGGAGTCCTTTTATTAGGTCCGCCGGGAACGGGTAAAACATTATTAGCCCGTGCAGTAGCAGGTCAGGCTAACGTTCCTTTTTTTAGTTTAAGCGGTGCTGATTTCGTCGAAATGTTTGTTGGAGTAGGTGCGTCCAGAGTAAGAGACTTATTTGAACAGGGAAAGAAGGAATCCCCGTGTATTATTTTTATTGATGAATTGGATGCAGTTGGGAGACAAAGGGGAGCAGGCTTAGGAGGCGGTCATGATGAAAGAGAGCAAACTCTGAATCAATTATTGGTTGAACTAGACGGTTTTGAAAATAACCATAATATAATTGTCATGTCTGCTACTAATCGTCCCGATGTATTGGACTCTGCTCTTTTAAGACCGGGAAGATTTGACCGCCATATCATCGTAGATGTTCCTGATGTTAGAGGAAGGATCGGAATATTAAAAGTCCATGCGAAAAATATTTTATTGAATAAAAGAAAAGTTAACTTAGAGACCATTGCAAAGAGTACACCCGGTATGGTTGGGGCAGATTTAGCAAATATTGTAAATGAAGCAGCATTACTGGCAGCCCGGAAAAGAAAAAAAGCTGTTGAAATGGATGATTTTGAAGAAGCAATTGATAAGGTTATGATGGGTGTTCAGCGAAAAAGTATGATCCTGACTGAAGAGGAGAAAAAAATCACAGCATACCATGAGGCCGGGCATGCTTTGGTTGCTCTCAGGACGAAAGGAGCTGATCCTGTGCATAAAGTAACAATTATCCCCAGAGGAAGAGCTCTGGGTTTGACCATGCAGCTTCCATTGGATGAAAAACATGGTTATTCCCGGAAATATATTGAAGGAAGATTGGGAATCATGATGGGAGGAAGAGCCGCAGAGGAATTAGTGTTTAATGAAATGACTACAGGTGCGGGAAATGATTTGGAAGAAGCAACAAAAATAGCCCGGAAAATGGTTTGCGAATGGGGAATGAGTGATGTCCTGGGTCCTATGACGTTTGGGAAAAAGAATGAGGAAATCTTTTTGGGAAGAGAAATTCAGACTCATCGGGATTTTAGTGAAGTAACTGCCCGAATGATTGATGAAGAAGTGGTACGCATTGTAAGAAAAGCTCAAAAAGCAGCAAAAGATTTTCTAAAGGAGAATGAATCAGTTTTGCATCGAATTGCAAAAGAGTTGCTCGAACACGAAACGATAGATGAAAAGGATTTAAATAGAATTATGGATGGAAAAAAAGTAATCAGGCGTAGAGCAATCCGTCCCAAGAAAAAAAGAAAAAAGGTGAATATTAAATCTCCTGTAAGATCAAAAAATCGTCCCATAATAAATCCCGAAGCTGCACCAGCCTGACAATCGAAATATATTAACATGATTATTACCATTTATTGAATGAGTGGTGATCAATTCCGAAAATGGTTGAAACAGACCAGACGAAACACTCTTATCATGGGTATTCTAAACGTTACACCGGATTCATTCAGCGATGGAGGAAAATTTACTCAATTTGGTAAAGCCATATCCCACGTTCAACTTATGGAAAAAAATGGCGCTGATATTATTGATGTCGGCGGGGAATCTACACGCCCCGGAGCAAACCCTGTAACTGTAAATGAAGAGATCAACCGTACCATTCCGGTCATTAAAGAAATACGAAAATCTTCCAACATAACTATTTCTATAGATACCTATAAATCAGAGGTTGCTGAAAAGGCTCTGTCAGCAGGTGCTGATTTTGTGAATGATATCAGTGGATTAACCTTTGACAATAAGATGATGAATACTGTGAAAGAATTTGATGTTCCTGTTGTGATAATGCACATTCTGGGAACACCATTAAATATGCAGAAAAATCCAACCTATAATGATGTGATAAAAGATCTTTTAGACTTTTTTTCTCTCCAGATTCAAAAAGCAATGGATTTTGGAATAAAAATGGAAAATATTATCATTGATCCGGGTTTAGGATTTGGGAAACAACTCAATGATAATTTTATTCTAATCCAGCGGTTAAAGGAATTTTCCAAATTAAGATGCCCCATACTCATTGGTCCATCCAGAAAATCATTTATCGGATTCACTCTTGATTTACCTTCTGAAGATAGATTAGAGGGGACTTTAGCTGCAGTATCAGCCGGCATTCTGAATGGTGCATCTCTTGTTCGTGTTCATGATGTGAAAGAAGTGAAACGTACAGTGATCATCACAGATAAAATCATAAATGCAGGTATTCAATGACTCTATTTAAAATCGGGTTCATGGCGGTTACTCTTGTTGATGTTGTTGACCTTATACTGGTAAGTTGGATTTTTTACACGGTATATCAGTATTTCAAGGGAACTCGGGCTGGACAAATGTTAGTCGGATTGATCATTTTGCTCATTGCTTCTTTTCTATTTAATGCATTTGGATTTCGTGCTACATCCTGGTTGGTGAATCGGTTCCAGACGGTATGGGTTGTTGCATTTGTCATTTTATTTCAACCTGAAATAAGACGATTATTAATCTATGTAGGTCAGCATCGGTTTTTCCAAAAGATTTTCAGGGTAGGATCATCCCAAACAATCGAATCATTGGTTCATTCTATCAATGACTTAGTTGAAAAAAGGTGGGGAGCACTTATAGTTATTCAACGGGAAACAGGTTTACGATCTTATAAAGAATCCGGAATACCCCTGAAAGCGGATGTGTCTACACCGTTATTATTGAGTATTTTCAATCCAGCTTCGGCGCTTCATGATGGGGCTGTTATTATTCAGAATGATATTATTGAATCTGCCGGATGTATTTTACCGCTCAGTGAGAGTACAACTATCAGTCCTGATATGGGAACACGACACAGAGCAGGATTGGGATTATCTGAGGAAACTGATGCAATTATAATCGTTGTATCTGAAGAAACCGGAAAAATTTCAGTTGCTGAAAATGGAAAATTTCCAAATATTGGTATGGATGAAATGGACTTGAGGAGATATTTAAATTCTGAAATGTTTATTTCTTCTGGTGATTAATATTTTCGTCTTTCATGACAAAAGGGTTTATCCATAAAATATTTTTCAATTATCTCTTTGCATTTCTTGTATTTTCACTAACTCTTTTAGCTTCACCTGTGATCGAATTACAGGTAAACCAACCCGGTACAATCATTTTATCTGTCCACCTGGATAGTGTTTGGATTAGTGAAAATGGATTGATAAAAACAACACCTCAATTAAAATCATTTATTCAACCAGATCATCCATCCATTCCCTATGTCTCAGAAACTCTTGTAGGAGTTTCTCCCTCAGCAATCATTAATTATTTTCCCGGAGATGAGCGAATAATTCCCATCTCTACAGATTTTAAATTAGGAACTACTGAAACCCCCAAAGGAATGAACTTTTCAGATGACGATGTCATTACTTTTCTATTCCAGGAACAAGATCAATTAGCAATCCTAAATTCATTTTCGGATATTAAGGGAAGGCAATGTTCAGGATTAAAGATTTTTCCTATATCAATTATTAATGAAAATGTAATCTGGTATGAAGATCTCATGATTCAGATAACATGGAATCCGAATGATCCATCTTTTACACCGGTCATATTGTCATTGGTAGGGATTGAAAGCATTCAGACAAAGTACACAGCTTACCGAACTATGAATCAGATCCCGGATTACCAGTACTCAGAAAATATAGTAAAAGTCATAGTTGACTTTACAGGATGGTTTCGAATTACGAAAAGTAATCTTGAAACTCATGGTGTTGTCTTGAACAATTTAAATCCGGAAACTTTCCGATTATGGAATGAGAATGATGAGATTTTATTATTCATAGAAGGTGAAAATGATGGTGTATTTGATTTTAGTGATGAGATTATTTTCAGAGGTGAAAAAAATCCAGCTCCAATAAATGCTCCTTATCAAAATAATTTTTACACGGATGAGAATGTGTACTGGTTGACGTGGGGAGAACAAAATGGATTGAGATATGGACAGGAAAATGCATACCCTTCTGAAGATTTGCCGGATTGGCAAAAACCTATATATTATACCCAGACTGTTCATATTGAAAAAGATGAATATTTCGCCAGACTTGGTCAGGTGACAGAAAAACTCCATCAACAATGGGACAGTTTTGATCATTTTTTTATGAACCCTCCGGTGAACAACGGTACGTCAGTTGACTATTTTATAGATCTCGAATATCCCGCTACAAATGAATTTCAAATTACAGCTGAGGTTCAGGGAATAACCAGTGGTGCTCATTTTATTACTATGCAGTGGAATCAGCATTTGATTGGTGAATCCCATACATGGGAAGGACAAAGCACGGAGCAGATAATTGGAGAGAGTAATGAAAACAGTTCAATTCCCATTATCAATGGCGAAAACCTCTTTACTCTGATCAATCAGGAAGATCCCGATGAAAACACCAGTTATGATCAAGTGTATTTAAACTGGATTGATATTTCCTATGAACGTTTCTTTAAGACCGATAGTGAATATGTCCATTTTGCAACAGAACAGAACCAATCCGGATTCTTTGAATTCACTGTACGAGGATTCAATTCAAATAATATTTATCTTTTTAAGGAAGGAATTTCCAGGTTACAAGATTTTCTCATTTTTGAAGATGATGTCACCCAAACCTATTCTATCCGTTTTCAGGAAAATATCGTTTTACCGGGAGCTGAATATCACGTATTTTCAGATTTGGAATTAGATACAGTGAAAAATATTATTCCTGTAGATCCAATAAATACACCCCTGAATGAAATAATATCCACTTATATCATTGTTGCCCCCGATTCGTTTCAAACTATTTTAGAACCGCTTGCTGATTATCATAATGGAGAAGTGGTGAGAATTGATGATATATACAGGCAATATTCATTCGGAAAATTATCTCCATATGGTATAAAGCAATTCCTCCGTGAATTATATTTGAGCAATTCAGAAATTCTCAAAGCAATATTAATAGCAAAGGATGATATCCCATCAATGAAGATCCAGACAGTGGGATGGGGAGCCGCTTCATCAGATTATTGGTTTTCCTGTGTAGAAGGAGAGGATTTGAACCCGGAATTTTCCATCGGAAGATTCCCGGCAGCAGATATTGAAGAGTTGCAGATCATGGTGGATAAAACACTTTCTTATCATATCCAGGGCGAACAATTTTGGCATAATAATCAATTATTTATTGCAGGGTACGAACCCGTTTTTAAAGAACAATCTGAAGTACTTTTGGGAAATGTCATTCAACAAGGGAATTTCCCCAGGCGGTTGTATATTGATGTGACATCCGAATCAGGTCCTTATTATGGAGGTACAGAAACCGTGCTCAATTACCTTGAAACAGGAATGAGTTACATTAATTTTCTGGGACACGGTGGTGGTGCTGTTTGGGGAGATCGATCCATAATGACCTTGGATGCCTTAGACTATTTATATAACATTGGAAAACCTCCATTTGTAACAAGCATGACATGCTTTACAGGAGATGTGACCAATCCAAATGCATTAGGAAGAAGAATGGTTGCACATGAACAGGGCGGTGCGGTGGCATGGTTTGGGAGTTCAGGTGTTGGATGGGTCCAAAATGATTTTTTACTTCTTGAACCGCTCCATCAATACTTGTTTAGTGATGTTGACCTACCTATTGGTGAAATGATAAATGCTGCAAAAGTGGATTTTTTAGCTTCTAATACATCCTACCCTTATATTGCAAAAACTCAGGTGTACCAATTCAATTTAACGGGTGATCCCATGCTGAGACTGAAAAAAAATGGTATTGGAGAGATACAATTTTCACCAACAACAGGTGAGTCAGGTCAGGAAGTCACTATTGAATTGACAGATGATTCTTTTGATTCAGTCTATTTTCAGATTTTCAACCCAGAAAATTATCCATTCCAAATGGAACCGCAATTATATGAGAACTCAATTTCATTATCCGATTCATTAGACAGCGGTGTGTATCAATTAAATATTTCCGCAAAAAATGAAAATAACTTAATTCATGATTCAGGACTTTTTATACTTTCCGGATTGAATTCTGTAGTTCAAATATTGAACATAGATCCGTCAACAGCAACCTATAAAGACAGCATTTTTGTGAATGGTTTTGTTCAAAATATGCAAAATACGGATTCTTTATTTTTGTTCATTAACGGAGAGAAATTTCATGAAATTAGTATTGAAAATGTAGTGGAAAATACATTTACACATATAATACCTCCGCAGGATCCTAACCGAACATTGATATTTTCACTTCAATTAATTGATGAGGAAGAACAAATTTTCCTTAGTAATGAAGAAATAGTAACCATTCTTCCTCTTGCAGATTATCGTCCATTATCTCTTTCATTTTCAACCGAAGATAGTATTTACCTTAATGTTGAAATAGAAAACCTTTATCCAAGCCCCGGTGAGTGTGAAGTGCAAATCTACCGATTATCTGAAAATGGAAATTGGGTTGATATTATGAGCCAAGAAATGGTTTTTATCGGTAAAGAGATAAAGTGGATTTCACATCCGTTTGATCCTCCACTGGGTGAATTTACATACCGAATAATTTCTGAGAGTGATGATTCAACTGAGACTCGAATGAATGACACATTATTTACAACATTAGAAACTCAAGCCTTTTATGTATCTGAAAATCAGACAGTAGGAGTGAAAAATGTGGATGTGTTTGTCAGGAGTGGAGAAGGTTTGATTCAATTAATTAATCATGAATTTATAGAACTGACAAATCAACTTGAATTCCAGATACATATTGTTGATTCATTAAGATCCTCTTTTGAAATTAATGCTCCGGAAAATTTAGAATACGATATTAGTTGGTATTTTTCTATGGATAGTCTGTATAATCTTGCTCTATATCGATTTTATGATTCCTTCAATACATGGTTGCCTGAACCAGCAAATTTTTCTACTGATTTTGTCTCCATTAATGGAAGAGGAAATTTAAAGATTGCTTTTATAAATTCATCAGATGTGACATCACCCAATTTGGAAGCTTCATTAAACGGGCAAAAGTTTTTTAAGAATAGTTATTTGTCATCTAAACCTTTAGTTTACATCAATGCTCAGGATGAAAATGGTCTGGATCATCGGGAGTCAGGAATACGGGTATGGCTGAATTATAGTGACACACTTTCACCTGCCCAAATTACCGGGAATGGATCTGAATTGTCCATTCAGCTAAAACCTCAATTGACACATCTGGATTCGTCTTTACATGTTTCAGTAAGTGATGCATCAGGAAATTGGTCTGATACACTTCATTTGACTTTTACCGTAAAAACGGAACTTGAGTTGATTGATTATGGAAATTTCCCTAATCCCTTTCAAAATAGAACATGGTTTTCCTATGAATTGACAGATGCCTGTGATGATTTTTATCTGGATTTATTTACCGTGAATGGGAAACGAATCAGGCGGTTTACTACCGGTTCAACAGACAGAGATTTGGAATCGGGGTCTTATCATGAAATATTATGGGATGGAAGAAATGATTCCGGTGAATTAGTGGCAAACGGGGTTTATTTTTACAGAATGGTAGGGTTTAAGGATGATGTTATGTTGGAATCAATTGGAAAAGTTGCCAAAGCAAAATGAAAATATTTGTCATTTTCTTCTTTTTACCACTTTTGGTTGTGAGTCAATCAAATTATGCAGATTCTTTTTTAAAAATTGGCATATCAACCAGATCAATTTCTGTTGGTCAGGCAGTTGTTGCCATGCCTTCCCATCCTCAGGCATATCTATATAATCCGTCGGGTGCAGCTTTGACAAAACAATCATCATTTTCCCTGCTTGCAGTGAACCAATTTTCCTTGGCAGACTATTATTCTTTTAGTTTATCCACTCCTGTTGGAGAAAAAACAGTTCTTGGATTTCATGGGGTTGGACTTTTGATAGATCATATCCTGGAAAGACCGGACATTCACGAGATCAGTGACCTTGAAGCAAGACGTGATACAATTCAGGCACTTGTATCTGAAGGATTTTCCTCATTTTCCAATCGTGAAACTGCCTGGACTTTTACCCTGTCCCGAAAATTTAAATACAATGTAGATTTGGGGTGGCAGACAAACCAGATTTCCTTACAATGTCCTGTAGGAGCAAACATCCGTTTTATTCAAAAGTCACTTCATAAATTGAATGGGAGAGGAATAGCTTTTGATATGGGCGGACTTGTTCAAATCCCCTTGAATGATGTATTATCCATTTCAAACGCAGGAATGTTAACATTAGGCGGAACATTGACCAACCTTTCTAATACAAAAATATTCTGGAGTTCTGAAAAGGAAGATATTATACCCATGCGGTTCATCTGGGGTGCGTCCTATGCACAGGATTTAATTTTTCTCCCTTCAATCATACATCTTTATTATCAGTCAACGCAAGGTAGTGATGAACAAGATAGATATGGATTGGAAATAGGTGTTTTAGAAAAAATTTTCATCCGTGCAGGATTAGATGAAGCTGGACTACATGGAGGAATGGGATTCAACTTCATATTTTTTCAGAAAAAGATAGATATAGGTTACAGTTTTTTAAACCATGACTTAGGCAGATCCCACCGATTTGATTTCACTTTAAGTTTAAATTAAAATGATAAAAATTCGATTATTTTGTATTAGTATTATTTTTTTGGGATGTTCCCAAGATTTAAATAAAAAGGATATTCCTCCATCACCGGTCTGGGTGGAAAAATCCCGTCCTGCAGATTTAGAAGAAATTGGAATTGATGCCCATAATATCAATTTGCTTGATCCGGGAATGAATTCCATAAAACTTATGTGGTATAATAGCCCGGAAGATGATGTCTGGAAATATCATATTTATAAGACAGATATTTTAAATCAGAATAATAATCCTACAGAATTTTCACGGATTTTCACTACTGAAAGCGACACTTCATTTGTTGATGAATACGTGGATAGGTATGTATATTATTATTATTATTTAACTGCAGAAAATTTTGAAGAAAATGAAAGTGATGCATCTGACACAATTTCTTATCAATTATTGAATAAACCAGTTGCTTTCTCATCGTCGGATTCAATTCAAAGTGAATCATTGCAATTTCAATGGATTGATG
>CAZSIH010000054.1:0-12826 GCA_964606925.1 uncultured bacterium | reverse complement strand
ATAAAAAATAAGGAGTTATCATGAAAAAACTACACGTTTTCATTTTATTTTCACTTTCTTTAGGATTATCAGATCCACCGGATTGGTCAGTCACCCCAGCTGATTTTGAATTCAATGCGTCCATGACGGGAATATTGGTGTTCAACGATGGTGAATCTTCAGACAGCCAGGATATCATCGCCGCTTTTTCCGGAGAGGAATGCAGAGGGATAAAAACCGATGGGACTGTGTTTCCGCCCACCGGTCAAATGGTGTTCGGCATCACTCTTTACGGAAATGAAAACGGGGAATCCCTCACGTTTAAGGGGTATGATGTTTCCAACGATCAGATCAATGAAAACATTGCTTTTTCTTATAATTTTATCCCCAACGATATTATCGGAAGCGCAGAAGATCCGGTGGAATGGAATTTTACTTCGTCCCTTCCCGGAGATCCGAATTTTGATGTGACCATCACTGCCAATGCTGAGGATGTAAATTATGATTTAACCTTTGGATTTTCCCCGGATGCTACTGATGGTTATGATGCGGATTTTGATCAATATGCACCTCCCGCCCCACCGCCCCCTGCATTTGATGCCGCGTTAGCCTGGGCTGGAGATAGATATTATACTCAAATCGTCAATGGAAGCGAAGATGATTTAGTGGAACATGAATGGGATATTCAGCTTTCATATCCGTCTTCTAATTTGATTATGCTAAGTTGGGATTCCGAAAGTTTAACAGGTTTAGGTTCATTTTTAATTCAAGATGCCTTCGGCGGTCTTATGATCAATGTGGATATGACTCAACAAAATTCCGTTGATTTAACAAATCCTGCGTTTAACATCTTAAAAATAAAAGTGACACCAAGTGGGGAATCCCCTCCGCCGCCTCCGGAAGAAACGGTTGTTGTCATGTTTCAGGTGGACATGAATGATGAGGAAGTCTCTGCTGATGGCGTTCACATCACCGGGACTTTCAACAATTGGGATCCTGGATCCGATGAAATGGATGATTCTGACGGCGATGGAATTTATTCCATCATCTTTGAACTTGAAGCAGGGAGTTATCATGAATACAAATTTTTAAACGGAAATTCATGGGGCAGTGAAGAATCCGTTCCTGCAGAATGTACCTCCAATTATGATGGTAACCGTTTCGTCCAAGTGTTGGACATGGATATGGTTCTTGACACAGTCTGTTTTGGCTCGTGTACAGCATGTGAAGTTGAACCACCGCCATCTGTTGACCCTGATTTTGCTGTTACTATGACTGCAACTTCGGGTGATGTTGATTACGATTTGATATTCGGTTTTTCACCTGATGCCACTGATGGTTATGATCCTGGATTGGATCAATATGCACCACCCGCTCCACCACCACCGTCATTTGATGTTGCTTTAGCTTGGAATAGTGAACGGTTCTATACTCAAATAGTGAATGGTTCTTCAGATGATCTGATCGAGCATATATGGGATGTGCAATTACAATATCCTCCATCAAATGAGATAGTTTTAAGCTGGGACTCTGCTGGGCTTGAGGGATTAGGAACTTTTATTCTTCAGGATGCCTTTGGAGGCGCTATGGTTAGTGTGGATATGACAATGGAAGGGACGCTTGAACTGACAAACCCTGCTTTGAACCTGTTAAAATTAAAGGTTACACCATCTGCTGGTGAACCTCCACCTACGGAATCCCCAATCATTGCCTCTGAAACAATTTTATCATTAATAGGTAGATCATTTGTTGATAATCAGTCGGTTGTGATGGACACACTGGGTAACGGAGAGATCTTGAGAGATATTGCCTTTTCTGATGGGGCGGATCAGGTCTGGGATTTAAGTGAGGCAGTAGTGTTTCCGGGTCAGATTGAGACAGTAGAATATCTTGAGTTTTCCGATGATTTGCCCCAGTTTGATAATGAAGCATTGGGTATGTGTAATTTTGTTAAAAGGAATTTTGGTTCATCAATTGACCCTGACTCTACTTGGAACAATTACGAATATTTTTTTGTAGGGATGGACTCTCTCTATACTTTGGGAGAGTACATTGCAGAACAGGATACGTTCCAGCAGGATCTTAGAATACCAATCCCCATGCCCATGCAATATGGAGATTCGGCTTCGGTGTCAATTGAGTTCTTTGGAATGATCTTGAACCTTGAATATTCAGCTGACAGGTGGGGCGATATTGTTTATGGTAACGATTCACAAACTGCCTTGGGACAAACTTTTGTTTACTTTATAGCTCCTCCTGATTCAATGCCCAGCACAATAATTGGTAATATAGTATTTCGGGGTGATGATGGACTCCCTCATGCCGAGATGGTGGGAGTTTTGGCTCCACCAGAAGAGCCGGAAGGACCTCTAGAGATACTAGATATTTTTATGATCTTGCACGATTATGATGAAATTGAACCACCGCCATCTGTTGACCCTGATTTTGCTGTTACTATGACTGCAACTTCGGGTGATGTTGATTACGATTTGATATTCGGTTTTTCACCTGATGCCACTGATGGTTATGATCCTGGATTGGATCAATATGCACCACCCGCTCCACCACCACCGTCATTTGATGTTGCTTTAGCTTGGAATAGTGAACGGTTCTATACTCAAATAGTGAATGGTTCTTCAGATGATCTGATCGAGCATATATGGGATGTGCAATTACAATATCCTCCATCAAATGAGATAGTTTTAAGCTGGGACTCTGCTGGGCTTGAGGGATTAGGAACTTTTATTCTTCAGGATGCCTTTGGAGGCGCTATGGTTAGTGTGGATATGACAATGGAAGGGACGCTTGAACTGACAAACCCTGCTTTGAACCTGTTAAAATTAAAGGTTACACCTTCCGGGGAAGGACCCCCCCCCCCGCCTCCCGATGGTCCAGAGTTTATTGCTCAAATTGGTGCCTTTTCCGGGGATGCACAATATGGAATGGCATTTGGATTTTCACCCAATGCTACCGATGGATTTGATGTTGGTATAGATGATTATGCTCCTCCCGCACCGCCACCACCTTCCTTTGATGCGGCACTGGGATGGAATGGCGAACGCTATTACACTCAGATTGTTCACGGTTCTGCCGATGATCTGGTGGAGCATGAATGGGAATTGCAGTTACAGTTTCCCACAGAAAACTTAATCACGTTGGTTTGGGATAATATTTCAGCTGATTTAGGGACATTTATTCTTCAGGATCCATTCGGTGGAGGACTCATCAATATTGACATGACTCAGCAGGACAATTTTACTATTGATAATCCGGCTTTTACGGTTTTGAAAATCCTTGTGACTCCCAGCGGTGAATCTTCTCCACCTCCTGAATTGACAGTAGTTAATTTTATCATTGAAGATGATGGAAATGGATATCAGGACATTCAAATAATGGGAGATTTTACTGAATGGGAAACTATTCCTATGAACATAGACACAACAGGAAATTTTTGGGAATACATCACCGAATTGGGAGAAGGTTCCTACGAATGGGGCGCAATAGAAAATGACGGTTCAGAATTTGGGATATCGTTACCTGAACTGGCAGGGTTTGAAACCAATCCGGTTGTAATAGTGGATATCGAAGGAAATGTATCCGGGGTTACAGGATTTACCGTACCATATCAGGGCGGTCCTGGTGGAACAGTCGTTGTGATGTTTCATGTGGACGTGAATGAACAGGATGTTTCTCCTGATGGCGTTCATATCGCCGGTTCTTTTAACGGTTGGGATCCGGAATCTGATGAAATGGATGATTCTGATGGCGATGGAATTTATTCCATCATCTTTGAACTTGAAGCAGGCAGTTATCATGAATACAAGTTCTTAAACGGGGACTCCTGGGGAACAGAAGAATCGGTTCCGCCAGAATGTACAGGGGGAAATAATGGAAACAGGTTTGTCTATGTGGGTGATATGGATATGCTCCTTGATCCGGTTTGTTTCGGGGAATGCAATGAGTGCGATTTTGAACCTCCTCCCGAAGGCGATCCTGATTTTGCGGTGACCATGACAGCAGAGTCAGGAGGAGTAAGTTATGATTTGACTTTTGGTTTTTCTCCTGATGCTACTGATGGGTTCGATCCCGGTGTGGATCAGTATGCTCCTCCGGCACCACCGCCTCCTTCATTTGATGCGGCTTTGGCATGGAACGGTGAACGGTTTTATAAACAAATCGTGAATGGATCTGCTGAGGATCTGGTGGAACATGAATGGGACATCCAGCTTCAATTTTCGCCTTCCAATGAGATCGAATTGAGTTGGAATTCAGCCGGTCTTGATGAGTTAGGTACATTTATACTTCAGGATCCTTTTGGTGGGAATATTATCAATGTGGATATGACTGTTCAGGGATCATTGGTGTTAACTAATCCTGCACTGAACCTGTTAAAATTGAAGGTGACTCCAACAGGAGAGGAACCACCCCCACCGCCTCCCGGTGATCCGGAATTTATTGCTCATATTGGTGCTTTTGTAGGAGACATTGATTATGAAATGGCATTTGGGTTTTCCCCCAATGCTACGGATGGTTTTGATCCCGGTCTGGATGATTACGCACCTCCGGCTCCGCCACCACCCTCCTTTGATGCGGCATTGGGTTGGAACGGAGAACGTTATTACACCCAGATCGTACATGGTTCTGCAGATGATCTGGTAGAACATGAATGGGAAATACAGTTACAGTTTCCTGTTTCCGGTGAGATCACATTAGCCTGGGATAATGCCAGTTGGAGTGAGTTGGGTACATTTATCCTCCAGGATCCTTTTGGAGGTGACTTAATAAATATTGATATGACTCAGCAGAATAGTTTTCTGGTGGATAATCCTGCTTTCACTGTGTTGAAACTTTTGGTAACTCCAAGCGGCGGGGACGAGGAATTTTCCGGTCCTCACTGGCATGTATCGGTGGACGGTTCGGATGAGACTGGTAATGGTACTGTTCAGGAGCCGTTTGCAACTGTTCAAAAAGCAGTGGATATGGCAGGAGTCCAGGATACAATACATGTTCACCCCGGGACATACTATGAGAACATTATTATTGAAGATAAAAACCTCTTTATCAATGGACAAGCAGGTCCCTCAGTGACCATTCTGGATGGAAATGGTGGCAGGGTCATTGAGTTTAATAATGTAGGTCTGCCCACTATGCTGAAAGGGTTCACCATTCAAAACGGATACGCTGAAAATAATGGAGCTGGAGTGTTTGCTATGAATTCTCACATTCGTCTGCGCGATTTAATTATTTCCAATAATTCTTCAGGTGGTGATGGAGGAGGAATATTTTCTGTGCAGTCAACACTTATTTTAAGAAATTCGGTCATTAAAGAGAATTATTCTGGAGATGACGGAGGTGGCTTTCTTTTCTTTTCCGATGATACAACAATGGACAATTTTCTGGATGTGGAAAATACAGAATTTTCCAACAACGAATGTGTTGATCAGGGTTGTGGTTTATTTGCTGGAGGAATGGGATTTGACATAAGTATCCTAGAATCAAAATTTGTAGAAAATTCTGGAAGACGTAATGTAGGTTGCCGGATAAATGGTGACGTGGAATTTGAGATATTTAATTCTACAATAATTGGTAATCAGGCTCAGCAATATGCAGCTGGTGGTGGATTTTCCAACGGTTGTTCTGGTGTATTATATAAAGTCAATATTTCAAATAATATTGCCAACTTAGATGGCTCCGGAGGAAACTCCGGTGGATTGTCTGTCTGGAGTGGCGCTAACGTGGGTTTTATCAATTGCAATTTTGTTGATAATGAAGCAGCCTACGGAGCCGGACTTACAGTAGGAGGCGGAGGTTCTGCCAGGCTTGTTAATTCAATCCTGTGGGGGAACTCTAATGACCAGTTGGCAGTAACTTCTTGGAATGATATGGGTGGTGATGCGGTCATATATTATTCTGATTTTCAGGATGGTGAAGAAGGAATTAATGTATTAGATGACCTCTCAAGCTATGTTTGGGCGGAAGGGAACATAAGTTCAGACCCGTTATTTATTGGTGAAGGTCCCAACCCTCATTTGCTGACAGAAAGCTCACCCTGTGTGGATGCGGGGACAGCCTTTCTTGTGTTTGAGGAGGACACCCTTGAAATTCCACCGGAAGCGTACAATGGTACAGCGCCAGACATGGGAGCATTTGAATCTCCTTTTGGCACTGTTGGAGGAGACCCGGATTTTATGGTAACCATCAATGCTACTGGTGGAACTGCAGACTATGACCTGACACTTGGATTTTCACCAACCGCAACTGATGGATTTGACCCCGGCTTGGATCAGTATGCTCCTCCGGCCCCACCACCGCCATCTTTTGATGTCGCACTGAGTTGGAACGGCGAACGGTTCTACACTCAGGTGGTCAATGGTTCCGCTAATGATCTGGTAGAACATGAATGGGAATTACAGCTTCAATTTCCCCAATCAAATCAAATATCGTTATCATGGGACAATTCCGGGTGGAGTCAATTAGGTACATTCATATTACAGGATCCGTTTGGTGGAGGATTAATAAACATTAACATGACGGAACAAGGTGGATTTATGGTGGATAACCCTGCTTTTACTTTGTTAAAAGTGTTGGTTACTCCTTTCGGCGGTGAACAGGGACCGGAACTTCCCGATGGATTTGAATTTACTCCTACTCCGTTATCCGGGATTTTTCAAGGGATCACAGCCATTGACGGTGTGTCTGCCACCGAAAACGACTGGATTGCTGCTTTTGATGAAGAAGGAAACTGTGCCGGCGCTCAGCAATTGACCATGTTTGAGGGACAGTCATATATCAATCTGGCGATTTACGGGGATGATCCCTTGACTCCCAATGTGGATGAGGGAATGAATGAAGGAGAAGAATTCCTGCTGGTGGTTTATGATGACTCGGAGGATGCCTACCTCATTTATCCGGAATCATTCAGCGGGTGGTTCAATAACAATGGAGCGCCCATGCCTCCCTGGAACGATCCTACTGCGGTGTTCAATTTTCCCACAACATTCACCGATGAAATAGATCTGATGGAAAACTGGAATCTCATTTCCTTTGATATTGCCATTGAGGAAAATGTCCCCGAAAATGTGTTCCAGGGTTTGATCTCAGATGATCAGTTGATCTACGTCACCGGATTTAACGAGGATGGTTCCATTTTCTTCGACCCCAACGGACCTCCATTTTTAAATACACTTTCAGAAATTATTCCCGGTTCAGGATATTGGGTAAAAGTGACTGGATCCCAACTTCTGGAACAGGAAGGACTACCCATTCCGGAAGATTTTTCCATTGACCTGAATCCCAACTGGAATCTTATCGGATACTGGCTCCATGAATCCATGCCTCCGGAAGATGCATTTAATGAGCTAATTCTTGCAGACAACCTCATCTATGTCACTGGTTTCACGGAAGTTGGAGCAGTATTTTATGATCCAACGGGGCTTCCATTCCTGAATACTTTAACGGAACTTTATAATGGATACGGATACTGGGTTAAAGTGATTGAAGGTGTGAATAACTTTATTTATCCTGAACCATCCGGAGTTTTGGCGAAAAAAGTTGACATGAGAAGGAATCCTGATATTACTCTCACCAACCGGTTTATGTTCATTAATGGAACTGTGTCTTTTGAAGACGTAAAAGTAACGGAAAATGCTTACGTTTCTGTGACCACTGAAGACGGGACACTCATAGGTGAGATGAAAGTTCTGGAAGATGGATATCTACAGACAGGTGCCGTCTATGGAGATGACGTGACAACCGAAGAAAAAGATGGAGCAGAATCCGGCGAACGATTGATATTTCAATACGATGAATTTGTTTCAGAACCGATTGAAATCATATTTTCAGATAATATGGATCTCCAAAAAGTCGATCTCACATTCAGGAATATTCCCGATGAGTTTGCCTTACTCCAGAACATTCCTAATCCATTTAATCCGGTGACGTCCATTCAATATAGACTTCCGGAACAAACCCATGTAATGCTTAGTGTATATGACATCTTGGGCAGGAAAGTGAGGACTTTGGTAAATGAATTGAGAGAGTCCGGAACCTACTATGTGATGTGGAACGGAACCACCGATAGTGGTGAATCCGTAGGAAGCGGAGTCTATATTTATGAATTGTCAACTCCCCGGTTTACATCCGCCAGGAAGATGCTCATCATCAAATAAAAACCTGAAATAGCAATAATGAAAAACACGATAAATTTAATCAGGCTGGTATTCACCAGCATGATCTTCATTCAAATCGGATTGAGTCAGATTGAAATTCAGGAACCTGAATTACTGATTTCACCTCCGCTGGTATCTTTTGATAATTCAAGAGAACCGGAACCGGACCTGTTTTACGAATGGGAAGGGGATCCCCGCTGGTTAACAGGAGTGAATTGGGGCGGGGAAACGTTCTTTGGCGGAATCGGAAGAGGATCGAGTTTTTTCGGTTCCAATCTGAATGATGAAGATTATGTGGATGTAAAGATCATTTTTGAGAGTACGGACACGACATGGTCTCAGATCTACCGCAGGGATATGGGTTATGATGCAATGGGGCCGGGAATATTTTTAGGCTCAGCCTGGGACATCTCCGATGCGGAAAACCCCCGCAGACTGAACATTTGTGTATCCGAATGGGATGACGGATCAGATGAACATCCTCCCAATTTGATGTATGATCCGGACGAAACATATTTAGGCAGACGGGAATATTTTTTCATCATGAACAGTGATTATGATGGCAGCGGTACAACTTACGATGATGATAATTGGGGACCGTCGGCAGACGTTTTATATGGAGGATGGTTGAAACTTTATAATAATCATTCTTTTCTGGAAGCGGATCCTTCGGAATTATTTCTTCGTTTAGCTCATATCCGCAATTTTCAAGCTGTATCCGGTGATCAGACCATTGATCTGTCATGGGATTTTGAAGAACCTGACCTGCAGTATTTCAATCTCTATTTTGGAGAGGTTGAAAATAATATGGAATTGATCGCTGAATTAGGTCCCGATGAACGGTCCTTTAACCACGGTGGATTGATTAATGATGTGAAATATTATTATCACCTGGAAGGGGTCACAAACGATGGGAACAATTCCTATCAGAGTAAGACAATCCACGGTATTCCTCATCCCATATCAGTCAATATGAATTTTGTTGGTGGATTGAATCCCTATTCCAATTATGGAGACATTTGGGGTTACACCCACCCTGAAACGGTGATCGAGTATGCCCTACTCTGTGTTCGGAACGAGGGTTTGAGTATTATTGATATCACCAATGAACCTGTGGAGGTTGGATTTGTTTCGTCGCTGTCATCAGGCAATGATGCCAAGGATGTAAAAGTGTATGATCATTATGCTGTGCTTATAAAGGAATACGAACCGGCACAGGTCATTGACCTTCATGATCCGTCAAATCCTGATGTTATATCCACCATCCATTTTGGGAATAACGGTTCTGATGGTGGAGCTCACAATTGTTATATGGATGGGTCCGTACTCTATGTTATTGGTCAAGATACAGATGGATTGGAAATTTATGATTTATCTGACCCGGGAAACCCAACATTTGTCAATCATTATCCAACATATTATTATCACGACATTTATGTGAAAAATGGTCTGGGGTATGCTGCCGGTATTTACGGAGACGGGGTGGATATATTGGATTTGAGTGACTTGGAAAATCCACAACTGTTGGTAACCTTCAATTATCCCGCGTCAGGAGCCCATAATACTTGGACAACAGAAGATGGGAATTATGTCATTGTTGGTGATGAGATCGGCGGAGGTCCGTGGACCCGTATCTTTGATATTCAGGATCTGGATAATATCAATATGGTTTCGGAATATATTGTGGATAATGAAGCGGTTGTTCATAATTCCTATGTCAGAGGCAATCTGCTTTATGTAGGTCACTATACTGAAGGTATACGAATTGTAAATATCTCCGATCCCGTCAATCCAACGGAGATTGGATACTATGACACCTACCTGCCCAATGAATACGGATATAAAGGATGCTGGTCAGTTTATCCATTTTTTGAATCAGGGAAAATCATAGTTTCGGACATGCAGTCCGGTTTATTTGTCCTCACTTACAACAGTGGATTAAGTACTGAATATTCCCAAGGATGGAATCTGGTAGGATTGCCTACAGAAGTAGATGATAATCATTATTTATCCCTTTTCCCGGATGCTGTGGAAGGTACTCTTTATAATTATGGTTGGGAATATTATGTCCCTCCATCAGAATTAGTACATGGAGATGGGTATTGGCTTAGGTTTGAAAATGGAGGAATAAACTTTTTTTCCGGTGACCCGCTTCAGGAATTAACTGTATCCATACAACAAGGTTGGAATCTGTTCTCCGGAATTGGATTTTCGGTTGGGGAAAGTTCCATATTGGACCCGAATGGATTTATTATTCCCGGCACAATTTATGGTTTTAACGAAACCTATTTTAATACCGATACCATCGAACCGGGCTATGGTTACTGGTTGAGAAGTTCAGGGGAAGGTGAAATTACATTATCATCCTCCGCATCCCTCACAAAATCCAATTCCTTTCAACCACCTAAACATTTATCCGCTGTGGCGGACTTGAACACATTAACATTTACCCGCAGTGGCGGACTCAACAACACTTCATTATATTTCGGTAACGAAGTTGAAATAGAGAATGTGCTGAATTACAGTCTTCCACCTAAACCCCCAGCAAGTGCAAAGGACATCCGTTTTTCCGGAAACACCAAACTCTGCACAACAGACGAATGTTTGATAGAAGTGATGAATGACGGTCAACCGATCTCTATCGACTTCGAAATAAAAGATGGAGATGTCTGGGAAATCGTCCCTGTCATTGCGATCCGCCAGCTAGCGGAGAATGCAATCTTACTAACGGGTGAAAACCAATTCACTTTAAATTCAAAGGTTGAACAGTGGATTCTGAGAAAGACCACATCCTCACAATTCCCTACGGAATTTGCTCTTTTCCCCGCCTATCCAAATCCGTTTAATCCTGTAACGACAATTCAATTTTCAATTCCTAATGTAGAGACGTTGCATGCAATGTCTGTACGGATTTACGATATTCAGGGACGATTGGTAGAAACTCTTGTTGATGAAAAACTCTCACCCGGGAATCACAGTGTTCAGTGGAATGCAGATGGAGCTTCAAGTGGAATTTATTTTATACTTCTTGATGGGGGTGAACAAACGGAAATACAGAAAGTTGTGTTGATGAAGTGAAGACCATCAATTAAAATATTATTTTGTCATTCCCGAGAAGTCGGGAATACAGAATAAAAGATATAGTTAAAATCCAACTATATCAATCTGATATTTAATATATCATTATGATATAATAATTCGTTTTACTATTTTCATTAGAATACTTCTAAATGTTATTATTTATATAGTTATGTAATATTAAAATTTTATGGCACTTCGTTTGCATATATTTTAATGAAAATAATTACTTAATTTAAATTGGAGAAAAAAATGAAAACTAAAATCAAATTAACATTACTCATAATTTCTCTGCCATTGAGTTTACTATTGGCTCAGGAAAAAGAGGCGGAAGTGATTAAAAAATCAAAGCAGATAGAAAAAAGCATGGAAGAATGGGAAGACGAAATGGAAGAGTGGAGTGATAAGGTAGAAATTGCCATTGAGGTAGGTCAACCACCACCACATCCCCCAATGATTCGCTGGGGAAAGAATTCAGAACTTGGAAATCCTAAACTGGGATTGTATTTGGACGATCTTACATTTAAGGAAGCATATGAACTTCATTATCCTCATAATTACGGAGTGTTAATTGATGGTGTCACCAGCGGTGGAAATGCCCGGAGAGCAGGACTTCGTGAAGGAGATATCATCATGACATTTGACGGTGAAAAAGTCTTATCTGAAGACCATCTTCTCAGTTTGCGGGATTCAAAAGCAATTGGTGACAGTGTGGCCATAGATATTTTCAGGAACGAAAAAGAGTTAGTCACTGTACTTTTCTTTGCATCAACGGTCCAGAGTTCTGAAGAAGAAAAGAAAAAAAGTACACTATCTGCAGGTTATGGCGGAGGTGGTCCCATGATAGTTCAATTCAATTCAAATATTGATAAATTAAATCAATTTTTAGTATTAAATGGATTTTCACCTGTCAATCCAAATAAACTGGTTGCCTTTGGAGGGTTCGGGATGGGAACCATCGGTAAGGGATGGTTCATTGGAGGAGCAGGAGCTGGTATGTCAATTGACCAACAAATTCCCGATGCAGATGGCTTTAAAATATTTAAACTTGATATGGGGTATGGTGGTGTCACCCTGACAAAAAAAATTCCAATACGAACCGAAAAAATTGTGTTGGATCTGGGAATGTTGCTTGGTGCCGGCTCAACAGAAATATTAATGAATCATACAGATGGTTCATTTTCCTGGGATGATGATTTTACACAAGGAACAAATTATTCCATTCACTTTAAAAAAGAGTATTTCGTCTTTATGCCTACAGTGGGACTGTTAATTCGCATTAAAGATTGGGTGGGAATTCATGCTGCCTATTCCTATCTTGGTACGTATTCTGGAAGTGAAAAATGGAAGGATGAACACTTCAGCTTTGATGTTGTGGGAGACACTCCTCCCGTTCCGGGAGGACAGAATATTTCCCTTGGTGTTTGGTTTGGATATTAAGAAAAAACCTTATCACACAAAACCAGCCCCGTTTTTAAAACAACGGGGCTGTTTTTCTTAATAAACACTAACAATTTTATGTAAGTTTTTACATGGAACCTTCTCTATTTTCATTTTTAACCCGAAAAGTCACCACATTTGTAATATCTGTGGGTTCCATG
>CAZSIH010000053.1:0-12841 GCA_964606925.1 uncultured bacterium | reverse complement strand
TTTATCCCAGCCACAACTGCCTGTCCAAACTGCGGTATTGAATGGCTTCACTCAAATGATGAGAAGCGATTAATTCACTCCCCTCCAAATCTGCAATGGTTCGTGATACTTTTAATATCCGGTCATAGGCACGGGCGGACAAGCCCAGTTTTTCCATAGCGGATTTTAGCAATTCCGAGGACGGTTTATCCAATTGACAATATTTTTTCAGATCATTGGATTCCATTTGGGCGTTGGCAAACATCCCTTCAACAGATTCATATCGATCCAGTTGAATTTCCCTAGCTTGCTGGACTCTTTTTTTAATATTTTTTGAAGGCTCTCCGGCTTTTTTCTGTGCTAATTCGGTGAATGGAACAGCAGGAACATCAATATGTATATCAATCCGATCCAGAAGAGGTCCGGAAATTCTGCTCATGTATTTTTGGATCATTTGAGAGGTGCATGAGCATTCATTGTTGGGATCTGTGGTAAATCCGCATGGACATGGATTCATGGCGGCAATCAGCATGAACCGGGACGGATAACACAATGATACTGCCGCACGGGAAATGGTCACTGTCCCGTCTTCCAATGGCTGTCTCATGACTTCCAGTACATTTTTCTTAAATTCCGGAAGTTCATCCAGAAACAGGACGCCATTATGAGCAAGACTTACCTCTCCCGGTTTTGGAATTGCTCCACCACCAATCAACCCGGCATCACTGATGGTATGATGAGGCGACCGAAATGGTCGTGTGGCAATGAGTCCTTGATCCCCTTGCAAATATCCTGCCACAGAATGAATTTTTGTGGTTTCCAGTGCTTCCTCCAAAACCAGATCCGGTAAAATGGTAGGGAGACGTTTCGCCACCATGGTTTTTCCGCTTCCCGGAGGTCCCACCATAATGACATTATGACTTCCTGCGGCGGATACTTCCAGAGCTCTTTTCACCTGACCCTGTCCTTTTACATCTTTAAAATCCACCGCATATTGAAGGTGTTTTTGGAAAACAGAGTTCAGGTCAACATTCACGGGAGTAAAAGTCTTCTGACTGTTTAAGAGGTCAACCGCATCCAGAAGATGGTCAATTCCCACAACTTTTAATCCCTGAACGACTCCCGCTTCATTGGCGTTTTCTGAAGGGAGAATTAATCCCTTAATTCCATTTTTCATGGTGCTGAGGGCAATGGGCAATGCTCCTTTTACAGGGCGGAGTGATCCGTCTAATGCTAATTCTCCAAGCAAAATGATCTTATCCAGAAAATCCTTTTTTACTGCACCCGTCGCTACTAAAATTCCAATTGCAATGGGGAGGTCAAAAGACGATCCCTCCTTTCGGATATCTGCAGGAGCAAGATTAACGGTAATATGTTTCAACGGAAAATGAAAACCGCTGTTTCGAATAGCGGCTGTGACACGTTCCTTGCTTTCCTTTACGGCTCCTTCCGGGAGTCCAACGGTGACAAATTTTGGGAGTTTCGCCCCGCTTAGATGAGCCTCCACCTCCACGATATAAGCATCAATTCCTAATATAGCACTGCTTAAAACCCGCCCCAGCATTCAGGAACAGGATATGATATTTTTTACCATAAGATAGGGAATGAGCAAATATAAAATTGAATCACGAATTAAATAGAATACAAAAAATGCAAACACAACAACCCAGCCCTTTTTTCTTATCAATAGTTTGTAACCGCCTTCTCTCCGAAGATCACCCCATTCCTGAATGAATTTTGGTTTATAAAATGACAATATTTTCCTCTTTAAATTAAATAATAATTATACTTTTTCAAACAATCAGGAAGTTACTTTTTGTTCCTTTTCATATCGTTTGATTAGATCTTTCAATGAATCCATTGCTTCGGACTCCTTCACTTTTCCTAAATTTTCACCTTTATAATAGAGATGCCCTGCACCGTTCCCAAAGGCAATTCCCATATCTGTATGTGTCGCTTCTCCGGGACCATTTACTGCGCATCCCATGAGAGCAATGGACATTGGGGTTTCCACATTTTTCAATTCCTCCTCCATGTCCCCGGCAATTTTAAACAAATCCACCTCAAGTCTCCCGCAGGTTGGACAAGCCACAATCGTTGCTCCCCGGGAAGCAAGTCCTAAAGATTTTAAAATCTCATAACCCACATGAACTTCTTCAACAGGATCGTCGGTTAAACTTACTCGAATTGTATCTCCAATCCCTTCTAACAGTAAAGAACCAATCCCAAGTGCAGATTTAATGGATCCTGAACGGGTGGGACCCGCTTCAGTCACACCGAGATGGAGAGGATAATCAAACTGTTCAGCAAACAGTTTGTAGGAAGCGATCATTAGATTTACATCGGATGCTTTTAAGGATACGATGATATCATTAAAATCGTGTTCTTTGCAAATTCTGATGTGCCGTGCTGCGCTTTCAACCATGGCTTTGGGAGTGGGATATCCATATTTTTCAATGAGGTCTTTTTCCAGACTCCCGGCATTCACACCAATTCGGATGGGGAGATTAGCACTCTTCACTTTTTCCAGCACTTCCTTCACTCTTGCTTTTCCACCGATATTTCCGGGATTTATCCGAATTTTATCCGCTCCCCCATCCACAGCAGCCAAAGCCATCCGGTAATTAAAATGAATATCAGCAACCAAAGGAACCGTCATTCGTTTTTTTATTTCAGGAAGAACTTCAGCGGCTTTTTTATCGGGAACTGTAATTCTGATGATCTGACATCCGGATTCCTCAAGTCTTTCAACCTCTTTCATTGTAGCATCAAAATCATGAGTTTTTGTGGTTGTCATGGATTGAACAGGAATGGGTTCTCCACCACCAACTGGGACATCGCCAACCATCACCTTGCGGGTCATTCTTCGATTTATCGTCTCATTCATGTTTTAAATTTACGTAGGGTTATTTTGAGATTAGCTTATAATAAATTGAATTTGTAAATACTAAATTCAATCAATTCCGTATATACCTGTTCTTCAAATAAGATTTTGCTTCTATAATCGCAGAGGAATAATTATCTAGTTTTACACATTGTTCATAGGAAAGAATGGCTATTTCCCTTTCATTTTTAATGTCATGCAGTTTTCCCTTTAAAAGAAATGCATGTGCTAATATCACATCCAATTCCGCATGATATTCTCTAATGGAAAGATCAACATAATATAGCGCATTGTCAAATTCAGAATTGCGGAAATAATATTGCGATTTTTCATAGTCCAGATAACTTTTATACCATTTTTTCTTAACGGGAGTGAGGAAATTCAATTCCCGTTCTAATTGAGAAAATATTTTCGGAATTCCTTTTTTTTCTCCGGTTTTAATAAGGCTTTCAAGATACATGATGCTGAAGAAAAAATTCTTCGGGAAATCCCGGTGCAGTTCACCGCTGAATCTCAAAGCTGTTTCCACATCATTTTCAACCCACAAATTTAAAAATACCAGTATCTTTTTCGCTTCAACATTGGAATATTCTCCTCTGGTTGCTGCCTGCTCTATTTTTCCCAATCCCGCTTGTCTCGTTGCTTCCAATCCGAATATTTTAGCTGTCCACTGAACAAAACCAGGATTCAAACCTGCGAAATATTCCACAATTCCAATGGGTAATTTTGCATCCATCAGATCGGGGTAGTTTTGTTCAATTTTCCGTATAATTCGAAATCCTTTGTATGCATTGATTAACGTGGACACCCATTCTTTTTTTCCCAAATTGATCCGAGCCTTGAGTCCCATTGCTGAACCGAGATAGAGTTTGTATTCAGGAAATTCACTATGTTGGTCACTCAAGTTTTTCAAAATGGGAATGACCTTTTTCAAATCACCCTCCAGTAATTCATATGATATTGCTACCGGATTATGGGCTTCACTTTCAAGCATTCGTGCGGCTGCCCACGTAAAATGAACTCTGGGATTTTCCGGAAATTTTTCCCGTGCTTCTTCTAAGATTTCAACTGCTTCCGTATTCTGATAATTATAAAACAACTCCACCCCTTTCATTACCTCCTCATCCCCGGGAAAATGTACAGCGATTGTTATGACAGGGAATAATAAATAAAGAATGATTTTGGGCATAAATTGGATTATCCGGAATAAGATAATTTTTATTCCTTTCAAATTAGAATTTTCAGGAGAAATATTCCGTCCCCTGTTCAGATGAAATTCAGTTTAGATTATACCCTTATTTACCTGGAAGTTTACAACATGCATTTAATTTACTGTAAGCATCAGCGTTTGCTTTTGTGTCATTGGCATCATATCCTGCTGAGGCTATGGCATTTTCTATTTTTGCTAAATCTAATATCTCTGCATTATAGACTACATAACCGATTTTCTTATCCATGTCCACACTCACCTTTTCAATGCCATCCATGTCTTTTAGGGTAGTTTTGATCGTATTTGAACACATCCCGCATTGCATTGAGTTGAGTTTTATTTCTGCTTTTACAGAATCACCGCAACTTGTGACTAAAGTCATGGCAATGATAAAAAACAGTATTGATGTTAGAATTTTCATTTTTTCTCCATTGGTTTAATTTTAAAGAATGAATTTACTTTTTCTACTGCATTATTTAATCAATTTTATTAGAGATCTGAACCGGTCTCCTTCTGCAATTTTCTGTTCTTCAAATAATAATAATTCGAATGTGGTCAAAGACCCACCCTTTTCAGAAATTCGCTGTAATCCAATATCATGATTTAGTTTTTTTCGGGATGTCACTGCGTCCGCAACAACCTGAACAACTATGTTTTTAGATAAAAGATCCATGGCTGTTTGATAAACACAGACGTGAGTTTCAATTCCGCAGAGAATGACTTCATCCGGATTGTGCCTGTTCAGTTCAGAAAGAAATTTCTCCGAAGCACCACAACTGAAAACATTTTTTATGATAGGTGAACTGTCTATCATTAAATTTTTAATTTCCGGAATAGTGGACCCTAACTTGTTCGGTAATTGTTCCATCCAGATAATGGGAATTCCCAAAAGTTTTGCTCCTTTAAGCAAAATGCCCAGATTTTCCACAAACTGGGTTTTATTTTCCATGAGAGGAACCAGTTTTTCCTGAACATCAATTAAAATCAGAATTTTTTTCATATCGTTGATCTATCCGGATAATTTTTTACTATGCGCAATGTTCCATTCTTCGACTATTTTTCCTGTTTTTACAATAGAAATTTGGTCGAAATTAATATGATTTTGAATTGATATATTTGAAATAATTTTAACTTGCTTTTCAGGTGGCACAATTTTATACATAAGACTCAAATGTGGATCAAACAGGTATGGTTCCCGATTATTAAACAGGTTTGAGAAATTTTGTTGGATTTCCATTATGAAATCGTCTCTTTTAAATTGAATGTACAGGGATTTATACAGTGTCTCACCTCCCGTTATATTTAAAACATTTAACTTGAATGGTTTAGTATGGGAACAGAACGATTCAATTTTATCGATTGGAATGGATGAAAAATTTTGGATTTTGGTCAAAAGCGTACAATGGGGAATAAATGCAGGTGAGGCATTTTCCTGAGCAAAACAATTGATCAAATCCCTTAATTGTCTCGAATGTTCATCTGTAGGAATAAGCCAAACTGAAAACGTCATTTTACCTAATCCAGCCGAACCTGATTCATTTGATCGAAAATATCTGATAATTTCTTTTTAGATATTTTCATTGAACCGGGGAAAGCATTCCGTTTTTCCATTCTTGTTTTCAACTGGTTTTTCCCCGAACTGAACTGCATTCCCGTCAGGATATCATCTTCGGTGATGTCCAGCATTCGGTTTAAATGATCTTCTCCTCCATATTTACATAAAATATTGACCGCCGCCCAGCGGACTTTGTAATTGGGATCTTCAAGAAAATGAATCATTTTTTCCAGAATTTCAGGATGCTCTTTAATATATTTTTCGAGCCCCCTTACTGCTGTCGTCCTTGAATTCCAGGAAGTTCCTCCGTAAGAAGCCAAATCCAAGAGTTGATGATAATTAGAATCTGAATCAATGACCGATAGTTTTTGAATTCCGGAATTCCTTACAATATCATTGTGAGATTCTCGATTCAGGATAAAATTCATATATTTCATCAATGAATCTTCATTGATTTTCGCCAAAGAATTCACAGCATTTCGAACCAGGTAATCTTTGGGTTCATGCAGGATAATTTCCTTTAGGAACTCTATGGTATTTTTTCCACTTTTTTTCCTGAATAAACTTAGAATTTCACTCTTGACCCGTTCATCCTGTTCACTCTTATACACATTGATTATTTTTGATTCTTTTCCCTTCATTTTCACCCTTGATAGAGCGGAAGCAGCTTCCTTCCTCACACCCCAAAACTCATCAGACTCCAAAGCATAAAAAAGCGCTTTGACATTTTTATTGCCGGTTTTTTTCCTTCCCATTTCCTCCGCCGCCCAAATCCTGTCATTTACATTAGGAGCATTGAACAATTGATATGTCAATTCTTTATCAGATTTTTTATGCTTCATAAACTTGGGAATCTGAAATCCCTCATCAAATACTACCATGTTTGGATTTTTTGATGGAAAGAAAAATTCCTGTTTGGTTTTAGTTAATTCTTCATTAAATCGCTTAAATGTCCCCTCATCGATCAAAACTGTGAATGGAAGACGGAATGTAGAAGAAACGGTAGTGTCCTGAGTTTGTTCAACGGTTAGTATTGTGCCTTTCTTTTTTTTATCATACCGATGATTAATAGTTAATTCCGGAAGACCGGGAGTGTACATCCATTGGTCAAAAAACCAATAAAGGTTTTTTCCCGTTGTCACTTCAAATGCTTTTTTCAGATCATAGGATTCCACATTTTTATAGGCATTTTCCCGAGTGTAATACTGCAATCCTTTTTGAAAGGGTTTTTCTCCAAGAATATACCGCAACATGTTCATAACAATGGCGCCCTTGGCGTAAACATTTGCATCAAATAAATCATTGGAATCCTCATAATTGAAAAAAACCATGGGTTTTTCCCCGTAAACCGCATGTTTTACTCCCCTCACTTCCCTATACCTGTAATATTCTTTTTCGGAAAATCCATATTTGTATTCTGCCCAAATAAGTTCCATGAAAGACGTGATACCTTCATTCAACCAAATATTTGCCCAATTCCGGGTTGTGATCAAGTTTCCATACCATTGATGAGCCAGTTCGTGAGCAACCAGCCATTCGCTGGAATGGTTGGGTTGGGCTGATTCCGGATGCATTGTTCGGTCCGCCATGTGAGTCAGGGTAATATTTTCCATGCCACCCCACATAAAATCCTCAATAATTATCTGGTCATATTTTTCATAAGGATAGGGAAATCCTGTATATTCATTGAATACTGTCAGCATTTCAGGTGTAAGACCAAAGGATCGCATGGCATCATTACGATCATGTTCCGGGTAAACCCAATAAGAAACAGGGACAGACGATGAATTATCCTTTACTTCTCTGTATTCGCCTACCACAAATGAGATGAGATAACTCACCATAGGAGCGGATTCACTCCAGTGATATGTCCGTTTGTCCCCATATCTTTTTACATCCAATAAAGCGCCGTTGGAAATGGCAACAAATGGAGTATCAACAGTAAGAATACATTCAAAAGTGCTTTTATCATTTGGATAGTCATAAAGTGGAACCCAATGCTGGTTATGCATCTGTTCGCCCTGAGTCCATGCTTGAAAATGTTTCTCTGGATAAATTGAATCCGGTTGTACAAAAAAACACCCGAGCTTCGGTTCAGCTTCATAGTCAATAGAGACAATAACTGTATCATCCAGACTGTAATCCCGGTTAAATGGTATCAGCAATTGATTTTTTGTAGTTTTAAATGATTCATTATTTATACCATCTATCAAAATTGATTTAACATGTATATCTTTTGAATTGAATGAAATACTATCAATTCCATTTGACAAAAACGAAAGTGTGTGAGTTACATTTCCTTCAACAGATTTTGCGTTCAAATCAATATAAATATCAATGACAGAATGATGGAGGTCGTAATCTCTATCCGGTGTAGGATGAAAAGCTTCTGTAACGCCAGCAATTGAAAGGAGAATGATTAAAAAAATAGGTTTTTTTATTGGAATCATTTAATATTTCCTGTTGTAATTAGAGGGAAAAGTTAAGAATAATGTCGTACTAATTAATGATAAGTGTTTAAATTCAGGACTGTGAATTTCTTTTACTTTTTCATAACAACCTACAATTAAATCCTCACATTTTTGGGGAGAGAAGGGGCTGAGTTTAACATTCATAATTAATAACCGGGATAATTACAAAAATTCATGGCACATAATTTAAAAGAAAAAATTACAGATCGCTCTGCTAAAATCGGAATCATCGGATTAGGCTATGTGGGACTCCCTCTCTCCAGTGAATTTGGTTATGCAGGATTTAGGGTAACGGGAATTGATATAGATAAAAAAAGAGTTGAATCCCTGAATAAGGGAATGAACTATATTAGTGATGTGGATGATGAAAAGTTCGGAAAATTAGTCCGAAACGGAACATTTAAAGCAACAACCGATTTCTCATGTATAAAAGAATTGGATGCACTTTCCATTTGTGTGCCTACACCCTTGAATAAATTGAAGGATCCTGATGTCTCCTTTATTAATAATGTTTTGTCACAAGTCAGTAAATTTTTGCACGAGGGATTACTCATCGTTTTGGAAAGTACCACCTATCCCGGTACTACAAGAGAAATGGTGCTACCGAAGCTTCAAGAGTCACACCTTGAAATCGGAAGTGATTTGTTTTTGTGTTTTTCACCGGAACGGGTGGACCCGGGGAATAAAACCTATACCATATCCAATACACCCAAGGTCATCGGAGGGATTACGGAAAAATGCACCGAACTTGGAAAAATACTTTATGAACAAATTGTGGAGGAAGTCGTCCCGGTTTCTTCCCCAGAATCTGCAGAAATGGTAAAACTGCTGGAAAACACTTTTCGGTCCATCAATATCGGATTAGCTAACGAAGTAGCCATCATGTGCGAAAAATTAGGGGTGGATGCCTGGGAAGTGATCAATGCTGCAGGAACAAAACCTTTTGGCTTTATGAAATTTTCTCCGGGACCGGGGCTGGGCGGACATTGTATTCCCATTGACCCTCATTATTTAGCCTGGAAAATGAAATCTCTGGATTACAGGGCACGATTTATTGAACTTGCCAGTGAAATTAATACAGGAATGCCACAGCATGTTGTGAATTTAATAGGGAGGGGATTAAACCGTTTTCAAAAACCTGTGAACGGAAGTAAAGTTTTAATTTTGGGTGTAGCATACAAAAAAGATATTGATGATGTCCGGGAATCTCCTGCATTGGATGTCATGAGATTGTTAGAAAAAGAAGGAGCGGATGTCAATTTTTATGATCCGTTTGTATTTAAAATTATGTGGGATTCGGGAAATAAATCAGGATTGGGATCCCTATCAGAAATAGAAAATTTCGATGTTACAGTAATTCTGACCGACCATTCAAATGTGGATTATGAATTTGTCCGTAAAAACAGCGATCTTATTATTGATACACGGAATGTTTATCCCCTGACTAAAGACAAACACATCATCCGCCTGGGTGTAGGTGAAAATGGGTACAGCAATTAAAATAATGACTTTTATTATAATATATTCTTAGTTTGTGGTAAGGATATAAAGAATATTAGGGGAAATGTCGATAATAAAATTGAAAATCACGTCAGAGAAGTAAGAAAATGATTACTTATTTTTTATTAATCTTATTCTTGCATTGTATAATACAAAACCGTATTATCCTCGGGGACGAAGTAATAATTTTTGCAAAATTAACCGTGAGGTGAACATGAGGAGTCTATCTTCAAAACTAATATTAACTGTTGTAACCTTGATGTTTATTGGGTTCAGTCATGCCCAGGAAGCATCATACCCGACTTGGAAACATGAGTTGCAAGATCTGCTTGGATTGGAACAATCCGGTAAAGCAGATCGGGCTACTTTTGAAGCATTGGTTGCCTATCTTGATGAAATTGGCATGCTGGAAGGGGATGAAAAATTAGAAAAGGGGTATGACGGTATGGGCGGATACCTTGGATTTCAAATATATCTGGATAATAATCAGGAATGGCTTCTGGATATGTTGAGGTATGAGGAAGACGAAGGATTGGAAGATATCGAAGCTGAAGAAGAGGATATTTTTGATGAAGAAGAGGAAGAAGATTTAGATCTTGATCTATTTGGTGAAGAAGAAGATGATGAAATGGATTTTGATGATTCCGATATAGATATCAGCGGAACAGGTGGTGGAATTGGAGTTGGCATTCCCGGAATGGGAAACGTTGCTATTAAAATGCATTCTATCGGATTTGACGTGGGGATGTACGGACCCTCCATGAGTTACTGGAACGATGAGTTTATTAATGACGCCTTTGTGAATCAATCTGTTGGCAGCGGTCAGACAATGACTAAGTTTGCCATGGGACCTTTATTCCAGGGAAGCACTACATTTAAACTTGGATCTAAAATCAGGATATCCCTGAGCGGTGGAATGTGGTCTGGGACTGCAAAAGCAGAAAATCTGGTTGTATATGGAACAATAAAAGACACTGTATATGCTGCTGATTTCACACCTGAAGAAGCAACTCAGTACGAAGGGCTCCAATATTACCTGAAACCCAACACCTCCTCGATGACAAAAGATTTATCTGTGTCAATTACACCTCTCACAGCCATGTTAGGTTATGAACTTTTCAGCGGTCTTTATGTTGGGGTGGGAATGGGAACGAATCGAGTAACTCAGAAAATAACAGATGATTATATTGATCCCGATACCGGATCTGCAGTAAAAGATGAACAGTCTTATACTGGTGCCGGAAGCAGAACCATTGTTTGTGTCGGTTATGAAATGCCCTTGGGTCCGCTTACTTTAGGACTTCAGGGTCAATATGTTTTAGGGAAGTATATGCAGGAAGTGAGTGATGGGTACGGAGTTAAAGAAGTAGAAGTCGGTACCGATGGTATCCAATTTCTTGTGAATCTGGGGTATTCTTTCGGTGAATGAAATTATGGATTCATTTAATTGTTTTTTCAGCTTTTCTTCCTGTCCTGTTTCCACAGGAAAATCGAACTAAGGGTATAACAGATAATGGATTTGAAAATGTCTATACTGAGACGAAAGATGATATATTCATTCTTGTGTATGAAAACAGAAATTACCGTTCCGAGTTAAAAGCCATGGGGAAAATTCTAAATATATTAAAAGAATCAGAACTGGTGAATGAGAAAATAAGGCTCATCCCCCTGAATCGCGGTATTCCGTTAGCGTCGGTTGATTTTGAACTAAACAGTGACTCAAGGAATATAACACAAGCAACTGTTAATCCTGAATACTTGTCAAATTCACCGGAAAATACCTCGTTTTCGTTTTTTCCGGTCACAGAAAACTGGAGAGAAAATTCAAGTTTCGGGAAATGGGAAATCACATTTATCCCTGATATCAGAGCCAGATTTCATACTAAAGAAGGACTCATCCGACTGAAAATAAATGCGATTACTGAAGCATCCCTGACACTGGGCAAAGGTCTTAAGCTAACATCTCAAATAATGATCCCAGTCGTGTATCAATTTGAGAATGAAATAGCAGAGATCAAACCCGGAAGCAGTTACCTGAACTATACATTACGACTGAAAAATGATGTATGGGTCTCTGCAAGTACAGGCATGTTTCATTGGAAATCAGGGAACTACAAAGATGATCTGTCAGGTGAACACCTTGGCCTTCATGAATGGTACAGATATGGAATCTCCATTGAAACGGCAAAATATTTTTCTGATGGAAAGTACAGTTTGTTCCTGAAAACCGATCTTACGGGACATTTAAGCTATCAGAAATCCAAATGGTTTTATTCCTCCCTTAATGACAGATTCACATGGATTGCAGGTGCAGGTTATCGACTGGATTATCCGGACCTGTACATTCAGTTAAGCTGGGGGAAAGATCTTTATGAGAATATTCCTTTTGAGATCAAAACAATACGATCATTCGGAGAACTGGATCTAGGTGTATTTCTACTCTGGAATGAACAGGATGCTTTGGAAGCTTATACCGGAGGTGCATCCATCAGTGTTCCTTTACCTTATTTTAATTTTAACAGAAAGAAAACACGGTTTTCTTCATCAAAAAGATTTAATTGGTACGTCTGGTATCATTCCGGGTTTGGAGGGAGATACCCAAAGGCAGACAACTCAATTGATTCATTTCAAAAACGATTGTTTCCTACATACATCAAAAACAATCAACATTTAACTGAAGGAGTCCATTAATGAGAATTATGGCAAATAGAAAAAGAATTAAAAAAATTACCGGAATGGTCACAGGATTGATAGGGGTATGTCTGATCCTGATGACTACAGGTTGTGAAGTTCAGAAAGTGGGATCTACTCCCAGTAAGGATTATATCATTGATCCGTTTCCGGGACCACCGGTTCCAACGGATTTTGGTGAAGATACCACAGGAAATCTTGACAGTACAGTTATTGAAGAACCGCCTACGATCCCTGATCCGGATCTCCCCGACGCACCTGCAGTTCCGGATCCTGATGTTCCTGATGCGCCCTCAGCAGATACGACCGCTATCCCGGACCAGCCAGAAATTGATATTCCTGAAACACCGGACCTTCCCGACGCACCTGCAGTTCCGGATCTTCCCGATGTTCCCCCACCACCGGATGCACCTTCACTGACAGTACCTCCACCACCGGAGCCACCGACTTTGCTTGACCCCGTTGACCAAGGTGGAACGGATGAAGTAAATAATTTATCTGATGATATTGTAGAAACCGGTACGCCACCTGATATTGCTGTACCGGTTACT
>CAZSIH010000052.1:10528-12965 GCA_964606925.1 uncultured bacterium | reverse complement strand
ATCAAACATGGTTAAAAATGTGATGGGCATGGTCTTTCCTTTCACATTATCCAATAGTGCGTAACCGATAATACTGTCTTTGAACGAAATAACCCACGTATATACAAAATCGGAATAAAATCGTTGTTTAACCTTCATCTCAATTGAATCTTTTATTGAATCAGAAAGTTCATATTTTTTAAATGACAATTTAGAAGAATGTCCAAACTCATTTAGAATAGCATTTTCTGCATTTTCCCGGATTCCTGCACAGAGAACACCGGATAGTAAAATGACAAAAGCAGATGTACAAACTCTCTTCACTTTTAAATTATTCAGTTAGAATATTAAAAATTATACCCAACACCGAAATTAATTTGAGTCGTAGTATTTTCTGAAGATTCCTTTTTTTGTGAACCAATATCAAACTTAAATGCAATATTGGAAACCGGCCAGTAAGTTAATCCAAACCTATTTATCTTATAATGCTGATCCGGATCATCGTTTCCAAGATTGTAGTCAGACATACGAACCCATGGCATTAATGTACTTTTTAAACCAAAGAGTGAACCTACGTTATAACCCAAATCTACATAAAATCCACCACTCGTTTCATAACCCAAAGGGTTATTTTTGTATGAAATGGAACCATATTCTAAAACAGCATGCATATTATTTGCATTATATTTTGCATGAAATTCCATCAATGAAAAGCCAACACTTGCTGAATCAGCATCATTTATAATTAAATTACCATCGTTATCTATTATGAAATAAGCAGATGTGGGTGCGTTGTGCACAGTGTAAGAACCGCTAATTCGCAGACCGGATATTCCGGTGTAATTTATACTCATATTTTTCACCATATCATACGCAGTGGTTTTATATCCTTTACCACGACCGTTACGGATGCCCTTACCTATTTCATCGCCATCCATATCTTCTAACAATGCTAATCGCCAGTTAACACTGGCTATATTGCCATACACCGCTCCACCATTACCAAACCAAGTTGTTGGAATAACATATTTGCTATATTCCGGTCGTTCTACACTCAAGAATAGTGGTGGTTCATGATATTCATTTATTAGACCAACAGATGGTAAAATTACACCTACTTGAAATCCAAATTTCTCTGTGTGGTAATTCACAAATGCTTGTTCCAATTCCAATTCGCCTTCACCATCAGCAACAAAATTATGTTCTAATTCCACCTCAGACTTAAATGACCATTGTTCGGAAAATGAAAAACCGTAGTAAATGATAAAACGATGAAAGTCTAATTTTGTTGTGGTAGCATCATTAGCAGATTGACTTCTATTGTAATGGAGTTCGCCATAACCGCCAATGGAATAACCAGGTACAAAAAAATCATCCTGTGCTGTTAGTCCTGCAATAAATAAAACTCCAACAATTATTTTTTTCATTATTTCCTCTTTATTTTATATGATTATTTGTTAGTTTACACTAATGAGAATAAGTCTCATTATCAAAATTAAATAAAAATTTAAATGAATTCAAGTAGTTTATTAATTACAATGATTATTATTTCCCCCACAATAATTGAGAATAAATTAAACTATGTCTAAACCAACACATCTTTTTATTATAGGCGGAGCAGAAAAAAAATACAGAAATGCTCACTTATTACAGTATTATTTTGATTTATGCGGAGGGTCTGAGAGTAGGATAACCGTTATAACCAGTGCAAGCAAAATTCCCCTTAAAATCGGGAAAAAATATGAAAAAGCATTTTCAAGATTTGGATCCAACTCCGTCTCTATCCTTCCGGTTTTATCTAGGGAGGAGGCTAATTCTACAAAAGCTGTTGACTGTGTGTCGAAAGCAACAGGGATTTTCATATCCGGGGGTAATCAGGTAAAACTGGCAGCCAACATTGGCGGTACCTTGTTGGAATCAACTTTGATAAACCAATACAAAAATGGAATACCCGTAGGTGGAACGAGTGCAGGTGCTTCTATTGTAAGTTCAGTTATGGTAGCCGGTGGAAGACCTTCTACTTTTCCCAGGAGAAAATCCATTCGGTTATCTTCAGGATTTGGACTTATTCAAGATGTAATAATTGATCAGCATTTCAGACAGCGGGATCGAATTTACAGGCTATCTGCAGCCGTTATGTCTAATCCCCGAAATTTAGGAGTGGGTATTGATGAAAATACTTGTCTTCATATTAAAAATGGTGGGAACGCCACTGTTATGGGAGAGGGAACTGTTACTGTTTTGGATGGATCAAAAGTAAATTATTCCAGTTTTGCAGAAGGTCATTCCGGTAAACCCATATCCATTTTTGGATTGACTTTTCACGTCCTTTCCCAGGGAGATGGATTTGACTTTTGTGAAAAATTACCTGTCAGAAATAATTATTCACAGAATAATCTGGCTCAATCCTTTGTCAAAGAGAAAGTAAAATGAATATTCGTGAAATAAAAATACTTTC
>CAZSIH010000052.1:0-10428 GCA_964606925.1 uncultured bacterium | reverse complement strand
ATCTCTGTCAAAATCTCATAGATAAAAAAGAATTTGATATTGAGTCTGCAGTTTTTGAATTAAAAGAATTACGGGAAAAATATAAATTAGGTCCAAGTACTGGCTCAATCGTTGAAGAATCAGTGAGGCGGGGAATACCATATATTCGCCTGAATCGTGGTTCTTATGTTCAACTTGGATATGGGAACAGGCAGCGGAAAATTCGTGCAACCATGACTGACCAGACTGCAAATATCGCTGTGGACTTTGCAGGAGATAAATGGGAAACAAAGGAAATTCTTGAAAATCACGGAATCCCCGTTCCGAAAGGTTTTGTTACCAGAAATTTTGAAGATGCCAAAAAATCAATTGATAAAATAAAGTTTCCATTGGTCGTAAAGCCATTGGATGGGAATCATGGCAGAGGCGTAACGGTTGGGGTAAGCGATCTCGATTATTTTTCACAAGCATTTGATGCAGCAAAATCCCAATCTCGGAATGGATATATCATTGTGGAAAAAACACTGAAGGGCAATGATTACCGGGTGTTGGTCATCAATGGAAAAATGGTTGCAACTGCTCACAGAGTACCGGCACATGTGATCGGTAACGGTAAAAACACCATTCAGGAATTGATTGATAAAGAAAATGAAAATCCACTCCGAGGGTATGGACATGAAAATGTATTGACCGAAATTACCATTGATCATCAGACGGTCAGGTTAATTGAAAATGAAGGATATACTCTGGATTCCATACTTCCGAAAGACGAATTATTAACTTTAAAAACTACTGCAAATCTTTCTACAGGCGGTACTGCAGTTGACATTACAGATGAAGTTCACCCAGCAAATGTACATATTGCCGAAAGAGCCATTCAACTCATCGGATTGGATATAGGAGGTGTGGATATTATTGCACCCAACTTGACAACACCATTGAATGAAAATGGAGGAGGGATCGTCGAAATTAATGCAGCGCCGGGATTCCGGATGCATCTCCAACCCACTTCAGGATTGGCACGGAATGTAGCAGAACCGGTCATTGATATGCTTTTTCCTCCGGGAACTGAATCCACAATACCCATCATTGCAATAACAGGAACCAACGGTAAAACCACAACGACCCGGCTCATTAATCACATATTGAAAGGAGTTGGACATACCGTTGGAATGTGTACCACAGAAGGAGTGTACATAAAAAACCGGCTTATTTATCCAGGCGATATGACCGGTCCTATGTCCCATGGATTGGTTTTATCCGACCCCACAATTGATGCAGCTGTTTTGGAATGTGCACGAGGTGGAATTTTGAGAGCAGGATTGGGATACAAGGAATGTAATGTGGGTGTGGTCACAAATGTATCTTCCGATCATTTGGGGTTAAAGGGAATAGACACATTGAAACAACTCGCCAGAGTGAAAAGCGTCATTCCGCAAATAGTAAAAAAGAATGGTCACGCAATTTTGAATGCCGACGACCCCCTGGTTGCTAAAATGGAAAGGTATGTAAGTGGTGAAACAATTTATTTCAGTGTGAATCCGAAAAATGAAATTATCAAAGATCATAAAAAAAGTAATGGAATTTCCATCGTATTAGAAAATGATCAGGTGTGTATTTACAAAGGTCTCTGGAAATATCCCCTACTACCTCTGAATGACATCCCCATTACTTTTGATGGAAAAGCGGCATTTAATATTTTAAATACACTTGCAGCTGTAGGGGCAACCTTTGCACTGGGAATCAGTGACGAAAATATAAAAGCTGGGATCAGCACCTTCTTTCCATCCTACTCTCAAACTCCGGGCAGAACTACTCTTGAAGATCTGTTGAGATTTAAAGTTCTCATTGATTATGCACATAATGAAGCGGGATATAAAGCATTAAAAGAATTCGCCCTTGCTTTACCTGGGGAACGGAGAATTTTGACACTTTCTCTTCCCGGTGACAGGCGGGATATTGACTTTGAACGATGTTCAAAAATTGTCAGTGACGGATTTGATCACATCGTTGTATTTGAGGATTACCTGCGAGGAAAGAAAATCGGAGGTATAATGAACCTGTTTAAAAAATATCTGCTTAAATACGGTGTAAAAAAATCTAAAATAACGACAATTCATGATGAAAAGGAAGCTATGAGATTCGCTTTGGATTCTGCCCGAGAAAACGATCTTGTTATTCTGTCCAACTATGATATTGACGGGACTCATGAAATTGTCATGGATTATAAAAACAAGATCGAAATTGATTATAACCAGCCATAAAAATGAATTTTACAAAATTAATTTTATCCTTTTTCATCTTTATTTGGATACATTCAGCCATGGTCGGACAAGCTGGTCGGCCCGGAAATTTGGAGTTTAACTACAGCGGATCCTTGAATGGAATTTTTGAAGCAGAAAAAGTCCCGGATCCCATCGAATTTCCTCAATCAGGCACCTCTGCATTTTTTATGACTGATTCATTGGGAACAACAAATATTATCATCCCTTCGTATCAGCAATCTGATGGCACTGAAGGAGCTATGGATTTATTTTTCATGTTGATGAAAGACGAAGATTGAGAAATTGATCCTCAATCCTGGGATGTTCAAATTCCGGATCCTGAAAATCCCACGGATATTTCTGCAACAATGATCTACACTCCGGAAGTGGATACGGCAACCATTGCGGAACTGATCGCTCCCCTTATTGATGGTGAAATTGATTCATCCAATTTTAATGAGTTTTTTACCGGAATCATCTTGGAAATTCTATCCATTTCTTACCTTCCTGTGAGTGGAACCATTACGTTAAATGAAGCAAGTGATGATTCAATTTCCGGTGAATTTTCCGGAATGTTTTTGGAATGGGACTGGTCTTTCCCTCCGGATTATATTTTTATCAATGACGGAAATTTTACCTATACCAATCCGATTCCAGGCTTGGTTGAAATTCTAATTTACTACCAACAGGATTGGAATCTCATGTCCCTTCCACTGCCGGTTGAATCCATGCCTTGTTCCCAGATTGTTGAGGGTACGGTTTACGGATTTGAAAATGGAGGATATACAAATATCTCACAGGAACAAATTTTATTTGGTTCCGGTTATTGGAAGCGATTTGAAAACGCAGAAGAATGTTCCTTTACGGGAATGGAAGTCAATTTTAATGTTATCAATCTGTCTGATGGATGGAATTTAATTGGAGGAATATCTTCTCCGTTGAATGTTGAAGACCTTCTGGATCCGGGACAAATCATCATGCCGGGAACTATTTTTTCATTTTCAGAAACATACACAGAAGCAGACTTAATTGAATCGGGACGAGGGTATTGGATTAAAACAAGTGGAAACGGAGTCATAACTCTTTCTACTCTGAATAGAAATTAGTGGAATCCAGTTATTCCTTATTTTATAAAAAAACCTTTTTACAGTATTATTTTTTATTATTAATATAAACCGACCGGTCGGTTTATATTTTAATCATGTCATTAGAACTTCAAAGAAAAGAACAAATTTTAGATGCGGCTTTGAACGTTATCGTCCAAAACGGATATCATCAAAGCCGAATGGACGATATTGTCTCCACTTCCGGTTTGAGCAAAGGCGCTATTTACTGGTATTACAAATCTAAAAAAGATGTGTATTTAGATCTGGTAAATCATTGGGTCATACGATACAGTAATTCTCTTTTGGAACTTCCCCAAGAAGATATTTCTGCAGGTAAACAGCTAAAAAATATGTTTCATACTTTTTTCGATCAATTCGAAAAAGATCCGATTGTTTTTAAGGCATTACTGGAATTCTGGTCTCTTGCAGGCAGGGATAATGACTTCAATTTAAAACTGGAAAAAGTAACCCATAACTTTATTCAATATATCGAATCCATTATACAAAAAGGAGTGGATTCCGGAGAATTTAAGGATGTAAATGCAAAAATTGCTTCCCTGTCCATTATGGTGGTGATAGAAGGAATCTCATGGTTTACTTTATTTGAAAAAAACGGTGTGTCGGCAAAAGAATATACGGACACGGTAACAGAATTTATTTTATCAGGACTCGCAAAAGGGATTAAATCATGACAGACGAACTAAACATTCATCATGACACCACCGGAGGAATGTTTCTCCTTAATCCTATAGGGAAAACCCATGTTTTCAGCAGGGAGCAATTTACAGAAGAACAGAATGAAATCCAAAAAATGACGTTTGATTTTGCCATGGATAGAATTAATCCCAATGTGGAAGCAATAGATAAATTGGACAAGAACCTTTGTCTCTCCCTGTTGAGAGAAATGGGTGAGTTGGGACTTTTAGGAGTGGACGTTCCTGAAAAATACGGAGGTATGGAACTGGATAAAATCACCATGGCGCTGGTGATTGAAAATCTTACCCGTGGCGGATCAGCTTCATTAGGAACGCTTATAAATGTTCAAACATCCATCGGGTCATTGGGAATTGTGTGGTTTGGAACAAAGGAACAAAAAGAAAAATATATCCCCAAACTCGTCTCAGGTGAATGGGTCGCTGCTTATGGACTGACCGAACCATCCGCTGGTTCCGATGCTGTGTCCGGAAAAACAAAAGCAATTTTATCTGAAGATGGGAAACATTACATTCTGAACGGAGAGAAATGTTTTATCAGTAATGGAAACTGGGCGGACGTTTATACGGTTTTAGCCCAGGTGGATGGAGATAAATTTACAGCTTTCATCGTGGATCGAGGCACTGAGGGATTTGAAACCGGAGCGGAAGAAAAAAAGATGGGGATGAAAGGTAATTCCACAACAACATTGAAATTTACCGATGCGAAAGTGCCTGTTGAAAATCTCCTTTATGAAGTTGGAAAAGGTGCAAGTATCGCTTTTAATGCATTGAATATTGGCAGATTCAAACTTGCAGCAGCCTGTCTTGGTGGAGCGAAAAGTGTCATCAATGAATCATTGAATTATGCCAATGAACGCCGCCAGTTTGGACAGTCCATTGCCAACTTTGATGCAATCAAAAGTAAAATTGCCGATATGGTCATCAATACCTACGCTGCGGACTGTATGATTTATCGCACTATCGGACTCATCCAAGATGCCATTGACGAGTTAGATCCTTCGTCTGATGATTACTACATCAAAATGGGAAATGCAATGGAAAAATATGCAATTGAAGCATCGATGACAAAAGTATTCGGCAGTGAAATGAGTGATCAGGTTCTAGATCATGCCTTGCAGATTTTAGGTGGATATGGATTTATTGAAGAATACAAAATTGCAGGAGCGTACCGGGATGACAGAATCAATCGAATCTGGGAAGGAACAAACGAAATAAACCGAATGATCATTTCAGGATATATGATGAAAAAGATTCTCATGGAAGAGATCCCATTCAGGGAAGAAATTTCAAAAACAGATTCTTTTTTAACCGATGGATCCATTGAATGGGATTCTCCTTATTTGAATGAAGCTATTGTAGTGGAATCGGCGAAGCGTATAGCAATAGAACTTATCCACGAAGCGTTATGTGAGTTTGGACAGGACTTGAAACATGAACAAATGCTTACAGAATTGATAGCCGATATCCTGATTGATATTTTTACCACTGAAAGCACTCTGGTTCGGGTTCACAATAATCAGGATTCGAAATCCCATTTTGATATTATGGATGCAATCGCAAAAGTCCAGACTGCTGAAATGTCTTCCAGGTTTTTGTCTAGATCATGGACCGGATTTAATCGGATATTCAAAGGGAAAATTTCTGATGAAATGAAGAATAAAATACAATCACTACAAAATAAAATGGATTTACCCTTGGATGTAATTGCCCTAAAACGTCACATTGCTGAATCTGTATCAGACATAAATTCGTATCCATTTTAGGAGAAAATAATGAGTAAAAGATCTGTTATTATTGATGGAGTTCGGTCTCCCATCGGAATGAAAAATGGAAATATTGTCGGAACTAGACCGGATGATCTGGCGGCTCAGATCATATCCGGATTATTGAAAAGAAATCCATCAGTGTCATCGTCAGATATTGAAGATCTGGTTCTGGGATGTGCCTTTCCTGAAGGACCTCAGGGAATGCTGATTGGCCGGTCTGTTGGTATTTTGGCAGGACTGCCAATTGAATCAGGAGGAAAGGTAGTCAACCGGTTTTGCGGATCATCCATGGATGCACTGCACCAAGTTAGCGTTTCTATCGAAGCAGGGGACATGGATATTTCCATCGCCGCAGGTGTAGAAGATATGTTTTCCGTTCCCATGGGTGGTTTTGCTCCGGATTTCCATCCTGAATTAGCGGAGCAGGAATTTTATATCGGAATGGGTGAAACGGCGGAAAACCTTGCTCATGATGGGAATATTTCCCGGAGTGATCAAGAAGAATTTTCCATTCAATCCCATGAAAAAGCACTAAGAGCCCAGAGTGAAGGAAAATTCGATAATGAAATCATTCCGATTGATTTAGCAGATGGAAACTCGGTGAACAAAGATGAAGGACCCAGAACCCCTGACATTGAAAAAATTAAAAGTTTAAATCCAGCATTTATTGAAAATGGAAGTGTTACCGCTGCGACCAGTAGTCCAATTTCCATCGGCGCTTCTGCCCTTTTGGTCACCAGTGAGGACTATGCAAATGAGCATAATTTAACGGTTCAGGCGAAAATTATTTCCCGTGCTATTGCCGGTGTAGATTGGAAACGGATGGGAATCGGTCCCATCCCTGCTACAGAAAAAGCACTGAAAAAAGCAGGGTTGACCTTTGATGAAATAGATGCTATTGAATTGAATGAAGCATTTGCAGCTCAATCCCTTTTTGTGATTCGGGAAGGTGGTTTCCCTGCAGAAAAAGTAAATCTGAATGGTGGAGCCACTGCCCTTGGACATCCTTTAGGATGTTCCGGAGCAAGGATCATTGTTACGTTGATGAATGTTTTGGAACAGACTGATGGAAAATACGGGCTGGCAACCATGTGTATCGGTACAGGGCAGGGAATTGCTACAGTCATAGAAAGAGTATGAATCTAAAAATTAAAGAACCATTTAGCGCTGTGAGTCATGCTATAGGTGCGATCCTTGCTGTTATTGCGTTGATTTTATTAATAATAGAATCTGTAAATCCAATAAAACCCTGGCACATTGTCTCCTTTTCCATTTTTGGTTCCGGAATGTTTCTGCTTTATACAGCTAGTTCATTGTATCATTGGTTGCCTGTCTCAAAAAAAGTAGAAAATAAACTCCGTACTCTTGACCATGCAATGATTCATATCCTAATTGCTTCCACCTATACTCCTGTTTGTTTGATTCCTTTAAGAGGAGTCTGGGGTTGGAGTCTGTTTGGTTTGATCTGGGGATTGGCATTATTCGGTATTCTGTTAAAACTTTTCTGGAGAAACCTACCCGGATGGTTTTCTATAACTTTTTATGTATTCATGGGTTGGTTATCCATTATTGCACTCTTTCCTATGATTCAAACTCTTGAGATGGGAGCACTTATTTGGATCTTCATTGGCGGATTTTTCTACACGGTAGGGGTTATAATCCATAGTGTGAACAAACCAAATCCAATCCCAAATATTTTCGGTGCCCATGACATTTTCCATATTTTAGTAATAATGGGGAGTTTTTGCCATTTCATGTGTATGTACAATTACATTACTATTTTTGATTGAAATGAGAGAATCTGATGATTAAAAATATTGAAAAAGTTTCGGTGTTAGGAGCAGGAGTCATGGGAGCTCAATTGGCAGGACATTTTGCCAATGCTGGAATCCCTGTATTATTATTTGATATTAATCAGGAATTGTCGGATCAAGGAATTGAGACCCTTAAAAAACTGAAACCTGCTCCATTATTTAAACCAAAAAATTCATCCCTCATCACTCCCTGTACTTATGAAAACCATATTGAACTCCTAAAGGATGTTGACTGGGTATTGGAAGCAGTTGCAGAAAAACTGGCCATCAAACACAAAGTATATGAGTCTATAAGTCCGTATTTAAACAGCGATGCTGTGATCACTTCAAATACATCCGGTATTCCACTTAACGATCTCATTCAAGGATTGCCTGATTTTGTTCATTCCCGATTCATGATCACCCACTTTTTTAATCCTCCCAGGTATATGAGATTGCTTGAACTGGTGCGGGGAGAAAAAACAGATGATGAAACATACAACAGTATTTCAGAATTTGGTGAAACCATTTTAGGAAAAGGAATCGTCCACGCCAAAGATACTCCGAACTTTATTGCAAACCGAATTGGTGTGTACGGAATGATGTTATCAATTACTAAAGCAATCAAAATGAATTTATCGGTGGAAAGTGTAGACAAACTGACCGGAACCGTTGTTGGACGCCAAAAAAGTGCCACATTCCGAACTGCTGACCTTGTGGGATTGGATACTCTTGCTCATGTTGCTCAAACCGGATACGACCGGGGAGAAAATGATGAGGAACGGGAAATATTTAAAATTCCTGACATTTTAAATACCTTGATTGAATCAGGAAGATTGGGATCAAAAACAAAATCAGGGTTTTATAAAAAAGAGGATGGAGAAATATTATCACTGGATCTTACTACTGGTGAATATAAAAAACAAATTAAAGAAAGATTTGACGGATTCAGGTTAGCTAAAGACCACCAAAAACCCTTAGATAAAATTAAAGCATTGGCATACAGTGATGATAAAGCAGGGAAATATTTTTGGGAGATCCTTTCAAAAACCCTCATCTATTCCTCTAATCGTATTCCTGAAATTTCTGATGATATTGTAAATGTTGATAATGCTATGAAATGGGGATTTGGCTGGGCGTCAGGTCCATTTGAGACATGGGATGGAATCGGGTTATCACGGTCTGTGGAACGAATGATTTCTGAAGGGAAAAAACCTCCTCAGTGGGTGATCGATCTTTCTCAGAAACAGGATGCATCATTTTATAAAATTGAAAATGGACATCCATGCTATTTTAATATTTCATCTGCTAATTTTGAAAAAACTCCGGTTTTAGAAAAATCAATTAATCTTAACCTTAAAAAGAATTCAGGAAACCTTGTAAAACGTCATTGGAGTGCAAGTCTCATTGATATTGGAGATGAAATTTTGAATCTTGAATTTCATTCAGTTCTCCAACCGGCGCTAAATCCTCTGGACGGCTCTATGTTGGAAATGATTAATGACGGACTTGATCTTTTGGAAGGAGAAAAATTCAAAGCAATGGTTTTGGGGCATCAGGGAGAAAATTTCTGTGCCGGTGCCAATATAGCCGGGATTCTCCAGTTTTGTGAAAACAAGGATTGGGACGGATTGGAAAGAACTGTGAAAATTTTTCAGGACCTTACACAAAAAATTCGATTTTCAAAACAACCGGTGGTTGCAGCACCTTTTCACTTAGTTTTAGGCGGAGGATTTGAATTTATCGCTCCAGCAGCAAAACGGGTATCAGCGGCGGAACTCTACATTGGTGCTGTTGAAGTGGGTGTGGGACTCATCCCCGGGGCAGGAGGAAATTTGCGATTGGTATTAAATCTGATGGAGAACGCCGGGAAAACAGGTAGATTGAATGTGTTTCCATTGGTCCAAAAAGCGTTTGAAACCATTGGATTCGCCAAAATAGCCACCAGTGCAGAAGAAGCAAAACATCTTGGATATTTATTAACATCCGATACCGTGGTCATGAACTTAGAACATTTATTATGGACTGCCAAACAAACCGCTCTTGAATTGAGCAAAAACTATTCTCCTCCTGAATATAGAGACGATTTAAAACTTCCCGGGATGGGTGGACGCACCGCAATGAAAGCTGCATTGAAAGGATTCAAAATGCAGGGGAAAATATCGGACCACGATGAATTGATCGGACAAAAACTAGCTTATGTAATTACAGGGGGAGAAAAAGCCGGACTTACCAAAACGGTTGACGAACAATATATCCTCGATATAGAACGAGAAGCATTTGTGTCATTAGCAGGTGAAAAACTTTCTCAGGATCGCATAAGTTATATGCTGAAAAAAGGGAAGCCCTTAAGGAATTAATTTTTTAAAATTCCAATATCATTCCTCCAATGGGCATGGTGGTGTACTGTAATCCCATTATTTTCGAGCCATCTTCCAGGTAAACATATTCAAATGGATTTTCCCGATTCAAAATATTAATAATATCCCAAAAAACTACAAGATTTAATCGCTTGAAATTGAATCGTTGTTGTAGCATTATATCCAAACGACTATAATATCCATAGCGGTTTGTATTCCATGCAGAATATGAATTGGAATACCAATCCCTGGTGGTTGGGTCATAATGTAAGGGAGTGTAAGGTCGTCCTCCCATTAGTCGATATTTTAAACTGATTTCATATTCATCACTTGGCATAAATGGCAACCATGAAAAGGATTTTGAAACCCAAGAATTTTTATACGACTTGAACCAGGAATATTCTGCATATCGAATTTTATATCCGCCAACAATATTTATCACAT
>CAZSIH010000051.1:0-13491 GCA_964606925.1 uncultured bacterium | reverse complement strand
TATTCAATTTTAGCAAATGATTGTGTTGCCACTGCTCCAACTCCGGCTTTTGCCCAGGGGACAATAGATCCTACAGAAAACCAATGGCTTTGAACGGCAACTCCCAGTTCTCCTGTTTTCTCATCGTAGGCGACAATAGAATAGGTCGAAACCGGACGGTGTTGGGATAAAAGAATGGCGGTGAACAAAATGAACAGGACTTTTGGAATTTTCACGATTAAATTTCTCCTTGTTTAATTCAATAAATGTTTCGTTTAAATCAGGCTGTGTCCGTACAAATTACATTTAGTTTTGTGAATCGCAATGATAAAGTCCCTTTATCCAGGCTGTGTCGTCTATAGAAACCGGTTGACCCAAAGAAGATGCAGCGCTCGCCTGCTTTAAATTCCTCTGTCCCAGCAATACACAACTGTTTTTTGAATCAGAGATCAATGTGTCAATTACCCCGTGCATCACCGGATTGGGGTGGTCTTTAAATTTTTCTCTTAATTGTTCCGCGTTTTTCTGAAAAAGATTAATAATTGACTCATCCTTAAAGGCGCTAATGTTTTTCCTGAAATCTCCTTCCGGGAATTCAGCGGGCTGGGAATATTTCCCGGTCAACAATCCGTGCATTAATGGTGAAAAAAAACAAACGCCTAAATTATGAGTTTCAATGTAATCCTGTAATCCGCTTGATTTGTAAGTGTCTTCATAAATATTACGGAATGGTTGAACCACATCAGGATCTACTCTTTCAATATGTTTTATGATCTTCATTAAATCCCAGTCTGACAACCCAATATATTTCGTTTTTCCTTCATCCTTAAATTGATTCAGAGTATTCGCTGCTTCATCTAAATATTCATCATTTTTCCCAAAATTACAGTGATGAAGATACATGAGATCCACACAGTCCGTTTTCAGGTTTTTTAAGGACCGTTCCATATTGTGTCGCATAGTCTCCACATCATACCAGTGCTTTTGATAGCCTTGATCCCAGCCTACTTTTGTTGCAAGAAAAATCTCATCCCGGGGTACGGTTTTCCACATGGAACCAATGACCTGCTCCGACCTGCCGTCACCATAAACATCCGCTGTATCCCAATGGTTAATTCCGGTTTCCCAAGCTTTTGTCATCGCTTTTCGAGAATCATTTTCCTCCTGTCCTGCCCAGCCTACTGATCTTCCTCCGGATGTGTTTGCGCCTCCAAAAGACCATGTTCCTAAACTTACTGCTGACACTTTAGCATTTGTTCTGCCCAAAATGATTTTTCTCATATTATCATCCTAATAAATTTACTAAACTGTTAATCCAAAAGCGTCAACACTTGCTCCGGAGGACGACCAATAACGGCACGATTTCCTTTAACTGCAATGGGTCGTTCCATTATTTTTGGATACTCTTCCATCGCCTTAAAAAGCACTTCAGAATCTTCTATTTTGTCACTCAACTTCTGTTCTTTAAAATCCGATTCTCTCTTGCGGATAAACTCCTTTGGGTGCATCCCCAATTTAATCGACAAACTTCGTAATTCTGATGCTGACATTGGATGTTTCAAATATTCGATGATCTCAAATTCTGCGCCTGTGTTTTTGAGAAACTGCACGGCTTCTCTGCTCTTGCCTCATCTGGGGTTGTGGTAAATAATAATATTCATATGATCTGTTTTATTTAAATTAGTTGGTCAAGGGAAGTCTAAGCAATAAATGTACTGAAAAATTGTTTCTCAAATCTATGACATTAATTATTTAAATGACGGTAGTGATTTAGACCCGGGGCTTTCTCCTCATGGTTCAACGACCGTCTTTATTTCTAACAGGGAAGAGGAATGTGGTATTTACACCATGGATTTAATTGGAGCCAGCTTTTCTAAAACGGGTGGAGAAACCAATGGGAGCTTTTTTTAGCCTCGCCTTAAAAGAATTGGAGATTGATAAAAACGAAGTGGTGATGATAGGAGATGATTTAAAAAATGATTTTCCTGATGCAGAGAAATCCACGGTAGTGCGGGTCGTTGCTCAGCAGTTTGCCTGGAATGTGCATTACCCCGGACAGGATGGAAAATTTGGGCGTTCCCGCCCCGAACTTGTAGATGAAAAAATCAACCCCGTCGGACTGGATTTCGATGATCCCGTTGCCAAGGATGATATAACCACCGTGGGACAATTACGCATTCCGGTTGAAAAACCGGTTATCATTCATCTAACCAGCAAGGATGTCATTCACAGCTTTTCATTACCGGTTATGCGTGTTAAACAGGATGTGATTCCCGGAATGACCATTCCGGTCTGGTTCGTTCCCACCCGCATCGGTGACTAGCAGGTCGCATGTGCCCAATTATGCGGCAACAGCCACTTCAGTATGAAGGGAATCTTCAAAGTCCAGAATCAGGAAGATTTTACTGCCTGGATGGAAACTAAGGAAGCTGAACTGTCTGAAGACGACGAAGAAGTCTGGTAATAAATTTTATCAGATCCCGTAAATAAGTTAAATTCATTTCAATTAAAAAATACTTTTATGACGAATTATATCAAATTCCTCGTTTTACCTTTCCTAATAGTTTTGGCAATATGGGCGGTGATTCTTGGGCATTATTGGATTTGGATTTACCTCGTTTTTCTGAACGGATTTATCATTGTTGGTGATTATCTTTTGGGTGATGACACCTCCGCACCACACTATAAATACCCTAAAATACTAACGGGGTTTCTTTATCTAAATTTTCCCCTGACTTTAGGATTATTGATATTTTCAGTTTATATGTTTGGAGACGAAACCAGTCCGATTCTTGAAAATTTTTCTGGTTTTTTCCTTAATACAGACTTAGCTCAGAACCGAAGCCAGACACACTGGTGGCATTTTATCGGGTATGTTTGGACTGCCGGATTATTGATTGCATCAGGAAGTACGTTGACCGGTCACGAATTGATTCATCATAAGAAAAACAAAAGGGATGTTTTTGTGGGGAATTGGTGTTTGGCTTTGTCTTGGGACTGTGCCTTTGGCGTTGAACATGTTCACGGTCATCATAAAAATGTAGGGACAAAAACTGATCCTGCAACAGCATCTGAAGGCCAGAATCTGTTTCTGTTTTTTTTTACAGCATCTTTGCAGGAACATAGAGATGCCTGGAAAATTGAATTTGACAGACTGAAGCGTCGCGGTGTCTCCTTTTTCAGTTTTCACAATCAATTGCTTGTGGGGTATATCCGCAGTGGAATCATTGCGGTCTTGTTTTATTATATCGGAGGATTATCGGGAATTTTCCTGTTTGCATGTATTGCGGTAACTGCAAAACTTGTATTAGAAGTTGTCAATTACATGGAGCATTATGGACTGGTTCGGGTTCCCGGCACTCCCGTAGAAAGCCGCCATTCATGGAACAGTACAAAAAAAATGAGCAGTCTTCTTCTGTATAACCTGACCCGCCATTCTCACCATCACGAAAAGGGCAGTCTTGAATTCTGGAAACTCCGTCCGTTTCGGGATGCTCCTAAAATGCCGTTCGGATATCTTACTACCCTTTACCTTATCATTTTTTTTCCGTGGAAATACCGTCTGATCATGGCTGATAAACTGGACCACTGGTTTCTTCAATTTGCCACAGATGAAGAAAAAACCCTGCGCCCTGTAATTTAATTTTAACCTGAACAATAAGAATGTCCCGCAAGAAAGTTTCTGGTTTTCTCTTCGATTTAGATGGTGTCTTTTTTGTGGATAAAAAGGTAATTCCGGGAGCAACTGGAGTTCTTGCCAAATTAAAAGCCATTAATGTCCCGTTCAGGATTGTAACAAATACTACTATGCTGTCAAGAGTTTCATTGGTTCAAAAATTGAAGAGATTGACTCTGGACATTCAGGAAAATGAAATTGTTTCAGCATGTTTTTCAGGGGTGTTGAAACTGCGGGAAATGGGAAGCCCGTCATGCTGTCTTGCTTTGCTCCCGGATGCACAAAAAGATTATGTAGAATTTCGGAAAAGTAAAAGCCCAAAATATGTTGTGATTGGGGATCTTGGTAATAAGTGGACATTTGAATTAATGAATAAAATCTTTCGCATGATCATGGATGGCGCTGAAATTCTCGCCCTCCATAAAGGTAAATATTATCAAGTGGAAGACGGACTTCAGTTGGACACCGGTGCAATTATTTCCGGACTGGAATACGCTTCAGGGAAAACGTCAATTGTTGTAGGAAAACCAATGCAGACATTTTTTGAGCTTGCCTTAACCGATTTAGGGTTGAATAAAAACGAAGTAGTGATGATCGGAGATGATTTAGAAAATGATGTGTTGGGAGCGCAGCGGTGCGGTTTGAGGGCAGGGTTGGTCAAGACCGGTAAATTTCGTCAGGATGTGTTTGACTCATCAAATATTAAACCGGATTTTGTTCTTGAATCTATTGCAGATTTATTTCATTCTAAATATTTAGAAATAACTGTTTCATCGAATTAATTTTTTAATATCTCCTCCTTAATTTCATCAATCCACGAAATTCTTTTCAGGAATTTTTGATCAATGTTGTCGCAAGTTATTTTACGTGGACAGTTAGAAGGTCTTGTGCAAATCATAACAACGGGGTTTTCCAGTGCTTCAATAAGCCATGTTATATTCAGAATCAACGCAGATGATCTCACTGCTTTTTTCACCGGTTCCGGAATTATTCCTTCTCCTGTTTTATAGCAAACTTCATTTACTTGATTAAGAATTCGAGTGACATCTTCTCCTTGTGTTTTTAACATGGGTAAAAGGTCAACGCCTGCAGAAACAACATGAGAATTCCCTGCCGCATCCTTTGTTTTTATTGCTATACATCCATACAAATAAAGTAGGTCGTTTTGCTTTAACAGTGAAATTTGTTTTAGTTCTTTTTTTCTCGTTGTATGTACTGTACGCAGTAAAGCCCATTGTCTGCAGGAAGGTGCCCCCGCCATCATACTTCCCCATGAAAGCGGTATGCCGTTTCCACAATAGGCAACCCGTAAAAGTCCCGATGGATAAATATCAAAATAATGCCAATATTCAAACGGTGAAACTGCTGTCATCCTCCGCAGAATGATCGAGGGGGTTAACCCAATTTTTTGTGAAGAAGAAGGCTCATAACCATTTCTGATTAAAAATTTTCTGAACGGCTGGCGGGGGCACAACAAAGCACTGGCGAAAAAACTGCATTCAAAATCTCTCCAGGCAAGTAGAATTTCTTTTTGTGAGACATCTCTTACGTGTTCATTTGAAGGTCTTGGGGAACCTCCCAATTCTCCTCCAGTAGCATGGCTTGAAACAACCCCGTCTCCTCCATGTAGTATTTTGTGGGCAATGTGTAAAGCCATTTCATAATTAAGTCGTTCTGGCTGACCTTCAAGCTGACGGTTGATATAAACGGTATCAGGTTTATCATAAAAGGAGCGGAACAATGTTTTTACATCAAAACCTGCATCGTTTTTTGTGAGAAATGGAGGTTTGTCAAACCATTTTATTTTCAGGCCTGTTCTAATAAATAATTTGTTTAGAAATTTTTTTGAAACCGGAAATTGTTTTTTTCCAATTTTTTCTGCTTCCTTTTCAATATCCGTAAATCTGTTTTTATTTTGCTCTTGGTGTGTTCGAATCAATGTATGAGCAAATTGCCTGCCGCTTGTACCAGACTGAGTGAGCAGTTCAGGAATGGCCATTTCAAGGAGATGTTTCGAAAACAAAATTCCCGGCTCAAGACGTAATTTTTTTTCAGGGAAAATGATATCCGATTGTTTTTCCTGATTCGGCATTATGCTGTCATCCATAAACCATCCTAAATCCTTTTGAAAAATGTCCGAAAATATTGTTAGTAAATTTTCAGAAGGCTGTCGTTTCCCATTCTCAATTAAACTCAAATAGGAAATACTTGGTGCATAATTTTCGTTGATTCGATAACACCGAAAAACCAGATCTTCCAAGGTCATTTTATTCTTTTTCCTCAGCAATTTGATCTTTAAACCCATAAAGTGGGCTTTTTTCTGTGGTAAATTCATCAAATCCATTGGTAAAATTTACACTGTAAAATTTTATCTGTAAAGTTTACTATATAATTTTAATAAAATAATTTTAGTTTCTATCAAGTCAAAAGTCGGATTAATAATTTTAATGAGCACATTACATACAATACAAAGAAAAAAGACTCTCCCGGGCGGAGTTGAAATACATGGATACTTAAGCCAATGTTATTTGGAAATCCTTAGTTATGAGGCTCTTGAATTTATTTCCAACCTCCACCGTAATTTCAACGACACTCGTAAAAGTTTGTTGAAGGCAAGAGAAGTCCGTCAACAAAAAATTAATGAGGGGGACTTCCCAGATTTTCTTCCTGAAACAGAGCCTATTCGCAATAGCGATTGGACTGTTGCTTCAATTCCTGAAGATCTGAAAAACCGCCGGGTAGAAATCACCGGTCCCGTGGACAGAAAAATGATAATAAATGCTCTCAACTCTCCGGTAAATGTGTTTATGGCGGATTTTGAGGATTCCAATTCACCTACATGGAACAATATAATTCAGGGACAAATTAATCTCAGAGATGCAGTTAATCGTACCATTACCTATCAAAATCCCGGTAACGGTAAAATGTATACATTGAATGAAAATCATGCAGTACTCATGGTGCGTCCCCGTGGATGGCATTTGATAGAAAAACACATTATTGTTGATGGTGATCATGCTTCTGCAAGTCTGGTAGATTTTGGTTTGTACTTTTTTCATAATGCATACACTCTTATTGATTCCGGTACGGGTCCTTATTTTTATCTTCCAAAACTGGAAAATCATTTAGAAGCACGGTTATGGAATTACGTTTTTATTCATGCACAAAACGTTTTGGGTATTGAAAGGGGAACTGTAAAAGCAACTGTACTGATCGAAACAATTTTAGCTGCCTTTGAAATGGATGAAATTCTCTATGAACTCCGGGAACATTCTGCCGGACTCAACTGTGGTCGCTGGGATTATATTTTCAGTTTCATTAAAAAATTTCAAGCTCACAAAAAATTTGTTCTACCGGATAGAGCCGCTGTCACCATGGAGCGCCACTTTATGAAAAGCTATGTTGACCTCCTTGTACACACTTGCCATAAACGAAATATACATGCCATGGGAGGAATGGCGGCTCAAATCCCAATTAAAGATAATACGGTTGCAAATGAAAAAGCTCTGAGCAGGGTTCGTCAGGATAAAGAGCGGGAAGCTCAGGCGGGACATGATGGAACGTGGATTGCTCATCCCGGTTTAGCTGAGATTGCAACCACAGCATTTGAATCCATCATGCAAAGGGAAAATCAAATTGATGTTCTCCGCATGGATATAAATGTTACAGCAGAAGACTTGCTAAAAGTTCCTTCAGGGACTATTACAAAAGATGGTTTCAGACACAACATCCGCGTAGGAATTCAATATATTGCCGCATGGATGGAAGGAAATGGTTGTGTTCCCCTGTATCAATTGATGGAGGATGCTGCTACAGCGGAAATTTGCCGATCCCAGCTTTGGCAATGGATTCATCATGGTGCTGAAATAAATAATAGTGAAAAAATTACATCAAAATTATTTTTACAAATACTCAACGAAGAATTTATCCAACTTAAAAATCCTGACCTAAATCAGTCAGTATCTTTATTTAAGAAGATGGTTTTAAAAGAAGAGTTTGATGAATTCCTTACGTTATCTACTTATAAAATTTTGAATTAATATAAAAAAGGATGGACAAACATGACGACTATAGAAGAAAATATTAGCTCTTTATCAATAGAAGACAGAGCTATAGTAAGAGAAAAACATATTTTAAAACATTCAGTGGATGGAGGTGATATTCAGCATATTAAAAACCTGTGGGAAAACGATCTAAGATGGAAAGGAATTACCCGTCCCTTTACTCCTGAAGATGTTCTTAAACTCCGGGGGACACTAAAAATACGCCATACATTTGCACAGGCAGGTGCAGAAAGGTTATGGCATCTTTTACAAACAGAAGACCATATCATTGCCCTTGGTGCAATGACAGGAAATCAAGCTGTACAGCAGGTTGAGGCAGGTCTGAAAGCTATTTATTTAAGCGGTTGGCAAGTGGCAGCAGACGCCAATCTTGCTGGGGAAATGTATCCAGATCAAAGTTTATACCCCAGTAATAGTGTGCCGGCAGTGGTCAAGCGGATTAATAACGCACTCCGTAGGGCAGACCAGATTCAGGTATTGGATGGACGCAGGGACGGGCCCTATTGGTTCGCTCCCATTATAGCGGATGCTGAAGCAGGATTCGGTGGACCCCTCAATGCTTTTGAGCTGATGAGGGGAATGATCGAAGGTGGGGCAGCCGGAGTTCATTTTGAAGATCAGCTTGCTTCCGCAAAAAAATGTGGTCACCTGGGCGGGAAGGTTCTTGTCCCAACACAGGAATTTATCACAAAACTTATTGCTGCAAGGCTTGCAGCCGATATCGCTGGTGTGTCCACGATGCTTATTGCCCGAACGGACGCAGATGCTGCAAAACTGATCACCAGCAATATTGACGAAAGAGATCATCCATTCATTTTGGGCGAACCCCGCACTTCCGAAGGATTTTACCGAATTAAGGGCGGGATTGACATGGCAATTGCCCGGGGGCTTGCCTATGCTCCTTACTCTGATATGATCTGGTGTGAAACCTCACATCCTGACCTCGATGAAGCCAAACAGTTTGCAGAGGGTATAAAAAAGGAATATCCCGATAAATTATTGAGCTATAATTGCTCGCCTTCATTTAACTGGAAACGCCACTTGGATGATGCTACTATTGCAAAATTCCAGCGGGAGCTTGCGGCAATGGGGTATAAATTTCAATTTGTAACCCTGGCTGGTTTTCATGCATTAAACTTGGGGATGTTTGACCTTGCAAGAAGCTATAAAAAAGAAGGGATGCTGGCTTATTCAAATTTTCAGGAAATAGAATTTGAACATGAGCGGACAGGAGGATATATGGCAACTACTCATCAGAAATTCGTGGGAACCGGTTATTTTGACCGTGTGATCAGTTGTGTATCAGGTGGAGAAAGTTCTGTTGGTGCTTTGAGTGGTTCGACCGAAGAAGATCAATTTTCAGGTAATGGAGTGAAAAAATAGAAAAGTTTATCTGACTAAACAATCGTACATGCTTGGGAGAATGGTTTTTTCTTTAGTAAGGGAACTTCAGCTTGTTTGTCCGGATATCCCACCGGAATCAACAAAAACGCCCTTTCGTTTTTAGGGCGATTAAGTATTTTTTCAAGAAATCCCATAGGGCTTGGTGTGTGGGTTAACGCAGCCAGTCCAATTTGGTGAAGTGCCATCAATAAAAACCCTGTGGCAATCCCGACAGATTCATTCACATAATAATTTTTTTTTCGATTGGTGTTTGCCCCCTCTTCATAAATCTGCTTGAATACCACAATGAGACTGGGTGCTTTTTCTATAAACGGTTTATGCCAGTCAGTTTCAAAAGGGTTTAAATCTTCCAGCCATTCCCGGGTGGCTCTATGGGTGTAAAATTCTTTTTCTTCTTTCTCAGCGGATATGCGAATCCTTTTCTTGATTTCCTTTTCCGTCACGATTGTAAATGTCCACGGTTCCTTATTTGCACCGGATGGGGCGGATATAGCAATACGTACTGCATTCTTAATTACCTCAATTGGAACCGATTCGTCTGAAAAGTCCCTGACAGTTCTGCGGAGTTTCATTTTGTTCAATAAGGATTGTGATGTGGTTATTAGTTCGGTTTTATCTTTTTTTGTAAATTGTAATTTTTGAAATGACATAGTTCTCCTTAACGGTTTAATTTCTCCGGTAGCTTTTAACTGCTTTTAATATGCGATCATTAGAAATTATAATTCTAACCTCTCTGCTGTGGACAATTTATCTTTTATTTTGGAAAGGTAAAAAATTGTTTCTTTATTCTTTGTTCTTTGGATTGGTTGTCTGCCTCCTACATTTTTACTTTGAATCATACCGCTGGCAAATGGCTCCTGCATATCTATTGTTTGCCGTTATTTTCATCATATATAAACGAGGGTATTTTAATTCTTTGTGGTTGAAATCCTTTCTCTTTGTCTGTCTTCTGGTCTCAATTCTCCTTCCAGTTCTTGTGCCTGTTTTTTCTTTACCAACTCCCACCGGTCCCCACACGATTGGAACACAAGTGTTTCAGTGGACAGATTCAACCAGGATGGAATGGTTTACGAATGAAAATCCAGATGACTATAGAAAAATTATAGTTCAAGCGTGGTACCCATCTGAAAATTCTAACACCGTAAAGCCCGAGCCTTATATTGACCACATTGATGTACGAGCAAGAGCCCTTGGAACCGCTGGAGGGATTCCGGGGTGGCTGGCTGGGCATATCGAACTGGTAAAAACACATTCTTATGCAGATGTCCCCCCGGAAATTTCACGGTCGCCTTACCCTGTTCTCATTTTATCGCACGGAATAACCGGAATGCGCCAAATTCACACAAGTCTTATAGAAGAGTTTGCAAGTCACGGTTATGTGGTGATAGCCTTGGACCATCCTTATGACTGTAATCTTACTGTTTTTCAAGATGGAACAACAGCAGATTATCGTTCTGATATTACCGGACATCCTGACAGTGTTCAAATAAGGCGAAAACAGTTGAATACTAGAGTTGGTGACATTCGTTTTATTTTGGATAAGTTAATGGAGCTCAACACATCTTCTTTTCTTGGTGGTATGATGAATCTGAAAAAAGTCGGTGTGTTAGGACATTCTTATGGAGGTGCAACTGTTATTCAGGCTTCTTACGAAGATGACCGACTTAACTCTTGTTTGGTTTTAGATAGTTGGATGAATCCACTGCCTAACACCATTTTAAAAAATGGTATACCACAACCATTTCTTTATTTGGGTCGTCCCCATTGGGATGGTTCCGATTACCCTTCCAGTCCTGCTCTTTTAAAAACATTTATGAACACATTAACAGAAAACAAATACCATTTTATTCTAAAATATTCCCGTCATCTTGATTTTTCTGATGCACCACTTTTTTCGCCACTATCAAGTTATTTTTTTCTAACCGGATCAATCCCTGCACAAAAGGCGGTCTCGATTACAAACAGCTTGGCTCTATCATTTTTTGATCGTTTCCTGAAAGGAAAATTGAATGAATTCCCCGATAATATTTTAAATGAACCTTTGATTATATACCGCTGAAAATACATCTTAATAAATATAACTTGATGCTGTCTTTATCATTTAACTTCGTTTTCTATTTGACGCTTTTTTCCTACAAATTATTGGCAGTATCCTTCCGTGTTTATTTTTATTATTGAACATTTTTTCTTCATACAAAAGGTCAGTTATTAATTTTTGATTCGTGACAAAAAGCCTGTCTAAAATCACTGCAATCGTGGGCGCCCAATGGGGCGACGAAGGCAAGGGGAAAATCACTGATTTCTTTGCTGGCGAATCAGACTACGTGGTCCGCTTCCACGGGGGAAACAATGCCGGCCATACCATCATCGTTGATGGTGTTACGTTCAAACTTCATCTCATACCATCCGGAATTGTCTATGGCGAACCTATGTCTATTATCGGCAATGGCGTTGTGGTAGATCCCAAAGCGTTGCTCGATGAAATTGCATATGTAAAAGAAAAAGAGATCAATCCAAAACTTATGGTAAGCGATCGGGCTCATGTAATTATGCCTTATCATATTGCCATGGATGGTGCCCTTTCTGGACATCAAGGCAATCTTGCCGCTGGAAGTACCCGCCGTGGTATTGCGCCTGTTTATGCGGATAAAATGTTCCGAAATGGCATCCGCATGATTGACATTTTAGAGCCGAATGTATTTAGAGAAAAATTGGAAAAAGGCTACACCTTTGCTAAAGGAATAATTGAAAAAACACTCAACTGTTCTTTGGATATTTCTATGGATGAAATTTTTGATACCTATTTAGAATATGGACAAAAATTAAAACCCTATATTCAAGATACTTCGGTTGAACTTTATAACGCCCACAAATCAGGCAAGTCCATTTTATTTGAAGGTGCACAGGGAATCAGCCTGGATGTGGACCACGGGGTTTATCCCTACACCACTTCTTCTAACACAGCTGCGGGGCATATCTCCACCGGCACCGGTGTCAGTTTCAGGGATATCGATCGTATAATCGGTGTAGTGAAGGCTTACTTGAGTCGTGTAGGGAAAAGTCCGTTGCCTTCAGAAATTCATGGGAATGATGCATCTTCACTTAGGGAAAGGGGTAGTGAATATGGTACTACCACTGGACGTCCGAGACGTGTGGGTTGGCTGGATATAGTACAGGTACGGCAGGCGGTTCGTGTAAATGGACTCAGTGATATTGCCTTGACAAAACTTGATGTTTTAAATGGGTTCAGTGAGTTGCCCATTTGCATCGCCTATAATGTGGATGGAGAGCGCATCACAGAAATGCCCGCCAGCTTAACCCAATACCGCAAGGCAGAGCCCGTCTTCGAAACACTGCCGGGATGGGGTGACCTCCCTGAAAACATTTGGGATAAAGGGTATGATGCTATGCCCCAGACACTAAAAGATTATATCAATTTTATTGAGCGCCAAGTGGACTGCCCCGTGAAGATTGTGTCGGTGGGACCCCAGAGGCATGAAACTATAATTCGATGAAGTGCCTCCATCAAGGCACAAAGGCATTAATTTATTTAATAGCTTTTTTGTGTCTTCGGGTCTTTGTGGCATAATCAAGTGGCATTTACCAAAGAAATCATCGACTTTGCTGGGCTGTCTGATGCTGATATCAAAGCCAAGCTTGTTGAACTCAATATTCCACTTACAACTGAAGAAGCGCTCAAAATACAGAATAATATGCTGGGCCGTGCACCATCTCTTACTGAACTGATTTTGTTTTCCATACAGGGTTCTGAACACTCCAGTTATAAGAGTAGTCGTCCCCATTTAAAACAATTCACCACAGAAGGTCCCGATGTTGTTCTGGGAGCAAAAGAAGATGCAGGTGTGGTAGCCGTTGCCACCGATAATGATGGCTACCGCTGGTGTGTGGTCATGAGCCATGAATCCCATAACCATCCGTCCCAGATTGTGCCTTACGAAGGCGCAGCAACCGGCGTGGGTGGCAACGTCCGGGATGTGTTATGCATGGGCGCTGAAGTCATTGCTTGCACCGATTCGTTCCGCTTTGGCGAAATCAAAAACAACAAGACCAAATGGATCCACGATGGTGTAGTGGCCGGAATTGCCGGCTATGGAAACCCCTTGGGCATTCCTAACATCGGTGGAGACATTTATTATCATAAAGGTTATAACGAAAATTGCCTTGTTACTTTGGTTACTCTTGGGATTGTTAGGGAAGACCATATTATTCATTCCTATGCGCCAAAAAACGCAGGTGGATATGACCTTATTTTAATTGGCAAACCAACGGATAACAGCGGTTTTGGAGGCGCAAGTTTTGCTTCATTAGAACTGGAAGAAGAAAAGAAAGAACAAAACAAAGGTGCGG
>CAZSIH010000050.1:1516-14052 GCA_964606925.1 uncultured bacterium | reverse complement strand
TCTGCTGACTTTTGGGGAGTCGTCTAATGGTAGGACAGCGGATTCTGGTTCCGTAAGTGAGGGTTCAACTCCTTCCTCCCCAGCAAATGAACATCCTAAATTGAAATGAGGGGATTTTCCATAAAATAATTTGGCCCGTTCGTCTAGGGGTTAGGACGCCGCCCTCTCAAGGCGGTAACACGAGTTCGATTCTCGTACGGGCTACAATCAATTTTTATGAAAGCGCACTATTTAGGACATGTGGTATTTTATGTTAAAGACCTAAAAAGGTCGTTAATATATTACAAGAATCTGCTTGGGTTTGATAATGTGGGCGAAATGGAGTTTCCTTTTAAAGCAGTGGCATTGACTTCCGGAAGGACTCATCATGAAATTTTACTCATTGAAGTTGGTTCTGCTCCGAAACCACTCAAGGGACATCGAAGAGGATTTTATCACATCGGTATAAAAGTTGGTGATTCCCTGGACGAATTAAGAGATGTGAAAATTGAAGTGGAAAATGCCGGAATCAAAATAAACGGAATGAGCGACCACACCGTAAGCCAAAGCATTTATATGGAAGACCCTGACGGCAATGAGGTGGAACTCTATGTGGATGCAGATAAAAGCATTTGGGAAAATGACCCCAGCGCTGTGGTTTCTCCAATTAAACCGTTAATATTGTAAATTTATGAAAAATAACAAATTAAAAATTTCAATTAGGAGGATATAATTAATTTAGAAAACATTCTAACCCTGGGGATGCTCACACTTCTCCAGGCAGTCCTTGGATTTGATAATCTTTTATATATTTCCATCGAGTCCAAAAGGGCACCGATAGATAAACAAGCAAGGGTGAGAAAATGGGGAATAGGCATTGCAATTTTTCTTCGCATCATTTTGTTGTATGTGGTAATAAAACTAATTCATTCATTCCAAAGTTCATTCATTATAATTGATTTTTACAGTGTGATTGAAGGGGACTTTAATCTCCACAGCATTATTGTGATTTTTGGTGGTGTTTTCATTATTTATACAGCGATGAAAGAAATACTGCACATGATGTTGTTAACCGATCATGACAGCGATGAAGATCATTCAAAATCCGTTAGAATGATCATTTTCTTGATCGTATCCATGAACGTAGTTTTCTCTTTTGATTCCATTTTAAGCGCCATGGCGCTGACGGATGTGTTCTGGGTCATGGCAACTGCCATAATCATTGGCGGGTTATTAATGATATGGTTAGCGGAAAGAGTCTCACAATTTTTAGAGAAAAACAGGATGTATGAAGTATTGGGATTGTTCATCCTGTTTGTAGTGGGAATCATGCTTCTGTCTGACGGCGGACACATGGCCCATCTACGTTTGTTCGGGTATGAGATCACACCCATGAGTAAAGCAACGTTTTATTTTATTATCGGAATAATGATTTTGATTGATATTGTTCAGACCAGATATAAAAAAAAGTTACTGCAGTCTGCTAAGAAATAGTAGAAAAATGGCAGATAATTTTAAAATAGGGCACATAAATTGGATGGACTTGACCGTTCCAAATGCAGAAAAAGTTAAGGAATTTTATTGTTCCGTTGTAGGTTGGAACTCAAATGAACATGTCATGGGTGATTATAATGATTTTGAAATGATGGATGACGAAAATAAAGAGAGTGTTACCGGTATTTGTCATAAAAAAGGGGTAAATAAAAATATCCCGTCTCAATGGTTGATTTATATTAATGTCCAAAATGTGAACAAATCCATTTCAACGTGTGAGTCATTAGGAGGAAAATTAATTGATGGACCTCGTAAAATGGGGAAGTATGAGTTTGCTGTTATTCAAGATCCGGAAGGTGCAATTGTAGGGATTTTAAGTATCAAATAAAATATTATAAATTTGACGTTCAAAAAAATAGGAATCATTCTTATTGCATACAGCATTTTCATGTTGGCATTAAATATATTTTTTAACGAAAGCAATTTAAATATCATCCTGATTGTTTTTTTAACGGTATGCGGAATTTGGTTGACAAGATTAAATGCTAAATTATAAAATATTTTATTTGATTATATGGTGTGATATAAATCACATATTTTCACTTAATAAAGTATTGGATTGTTACATCCAACCTTGTAACTTTTCTGCAACCAAAACATGAAAATACTTACATATATATTTCTGACACTGATTTTTGGAATTGGAATGTTATTTGCCCATATTCCTCAACCAAAAAATCCTTCCGATTTGTCAAATGACCAAATGAAGGAGATCAGTAGTGTTGTTGGTGAACTCCATAAAAAAGGTGCATCTCATGAGGAATTACATAAAGCTGTTATTAAATTATACAAACAATGGGAAATTGACTTTAAAAAACCGGATATAAAAAAGCAAAAATCTCAAAAGTAATTCAATAGCCCTAAAAAATTAAAACCCTGCAATTGCGGGGTTTTTTATTATACGGTAAAATAAATAAATTCGACACCTTAATGCGCCTGTAGCTCAATTGGATAGAGTGTCTGGCTACGGACCAGAAGGTTGGGGGTTCGAATCCTCCCAGGCGTACCACTTGTCTTAAACATCGAACTTTTCGGCTTAAGACATCTACCTTATAAAAATGAGCTGTATCTTGCTATATTGCGATAGATACAGCTTCACATCAAAACACACATCGTTTATACATTATTTCGATTTACCGTGGTGTCCGGTCGATTATTACGTTAAATCGAACTTTTTTAGCAAAAGTCTCTGATTCTCTCTTTTTTGTAATATACTCTGAGTTCGGATTGTAAGTCTCACAATTAAGAGACTTACAGCATAATCGCTAAAAATAGACAAAATTTGCACATTTTTGATAATAGAAAAGTTCGAGTTTTCAACTACGCTCAAGGGCAGGAGACAGTGCATCGAGATTTTTATGTAAATACAGTTGTCCCTCCCAAAAACTCTATCCGGCATAAAATCAACTAATTTGTTTTAACTTTTGAGTTTAGGATTCGTACAGGTGATGAAGTCCACCTACCTAAGGAATGGATTGAATGATCTGTTTTTCCTGAAACCATACAGCGCTGTTGATTTTATGCAAGTGAAGAAAATAGTGTTCAAAAAAAGTATAAACAAACAAAATGAAAACCGACAGTAATACTGAGCTTTTTTATTTCCAAATCCCACCAAACACCCTTTCCTGCTCCCCAAACTCAACAATCTCCACCAGCTTCAACACTTTCTTCGCTGATGTATAAGACCGATATTTGTTAGAGCGGGGGAGAAGTAGAATTTTCTCCTGAATATTAGGTGAGAGAAAAACCATTTTCACAATCCGGAGAATATATGATTTATCCACACCTTCGAATTCGGCGATGTCTTTTATGCAATAGCCTTTGTCGAGTAGTTCATTATATTTCAACGATAAGGCCATAAATCGGGTAATGCCGGGCAGTATAGATGGCTTATCTAATAGGGTACGATTCGGGATGCCGACTTGAAAATCAACCTTGACCGTTGTATCCATGACTTGTCCCTTTTTACTATTAACATGAAATAAATGCTTTGATAGATAACATATTGGAGAATTACTTTATTATTTCTTTCATTAAAGTATATTATTATTTACTTTCCCCCGTGAGAATAACAGGCATTACTATCAAGTGAAGTGTTCAGAATTATTCCGATTAATAAAAAAAGCGGGATGGTATCCCGTTTCTCAAAAAGGTTCCCACGTCAAGATGAAGCATGATTCAATAAAGGGTATGCTTATTTTCCCGAATCATGGTAGTCAAGAAGTGGGTAAGGGATTAGAAAAGAAAATAAAAAAACAGGCGGGCATCCAATGAAAAAACTAAAAGAAAAAATAAAAATTATTGTTGAAAAAACCGATACTGGATTTTCTGCTTACGGAGATAAGCACCCAATCTATACAACAGGGAAGACAGTTCTCGAGCTCATTGACAATGCCTATGAGTCAGTACAATTATATTTTGACGAAAAAAGCGTATCGCATGACAATTTAAAATTTGAAATTGATTTTGAGCAGTTTTTTAAATACTATAAATTACTAAATGCTAAATATCTTGCAGAAAAAATTGGAATGAACCCTACTTTATTATCTCAGTATGTTCGTGGACATAAAAAACCATCAATAAAACAAACAGAAAAAATATTAACGGGGATTCACCAAGTAGGCCGGGAGTTATCGGAGATAAATTTAATATATAAGCAATAAAGACTGTCGCATTTTCATTTCAAAAAACTCAATCCATTCAAGAATTAGGATACAGCATAAACCATATTTAAAAATACTTCATTTGGTATAAATTTCGATTTCCAAAATACGCCCTACCCAACGACACAGAAATAACAAAAATCCCTAAAATCCCTAATAAGAGGTTTAGACATTTTTGAATATGCCATAAATTCCAATATGACTCCTCTTACGGATATGGCGTAAAACAAAGAGGCAAGATGCAGAACTCGTCCCACCGTAACGCCCGCAGTACAACTCGAATAGTAGAACAATTCAATACATAAACCCTGTAGGAAACTGTGGGGTTTTTCTTTATATTTTTAAAATTAAATTTTTGAATTGTATTGAAACGGCGCAGAGTCCGCCTACATCTATGATTACAGCAGATTTAACTCGAACTATTACTGTTTGTAGCGGCGCAGGGACTCGAACCCCGGACACTCGGATTATGATTCCGATGCTCTAACCAACTGAGCTACGCCGCCATAAATTTGTAAAACAAGGGGGGAAAATTACCGGTTATCCTTTTAAGAAAACAAAAAAAATATGAATCCATTTCTTGTATTCAATTCCAAAATCCCCTGAAATTCTCTTTCTCATTTATTTTGAAATCTAAAGGAGACTAAAAAATGGCATCATCATGTGAAGCATTTATGGATGAGGTAAAAAGGAAGAATTCGGGTGAACCGGAATTTCATCAGGCTGTGTATGAGGTTGTGGAATCCCTTTGGGAATTTTTAGAGGAGAATCCCCATTATAAACATTCCAGGGTATTGGAGAGAATGGTGGAACCGGAACGGGTGATAATGTTTCGTGTTCCCTGGAGAAATGACAGGGGAGAGGTAGAGGTGAACAGAGGATATCGTGTAGAATTTAATTCAGCAATTGGACCCTATAAGGGAGGATTGAGATTTCATCCATCAGTCAATTTGAGTATCTTAAAATTTCTCGGTTTTGAACAGGTGTTTAAAAATAGTTTGACCACACTTCCAATTGGAGGAGGAAAAGGAGGATCGGATTTTGATCCAAAGGGAAAATCAGATAATGAGGTCATGAGTTTCTGCCAGTCTTTTATGACGGAATTATTTCGTCATATTGGTCCAAATACGGATGTTCCTGCCGGTGATATTGGTGTGGGAGGAAGAGAGATCGGTTTTTTATTTGGTCAATATAAACGACTGAAAAATGAATTTACCGGTGTCCTCACGGGAAAAAGTATGAACTGGGGAGGAAGTCTGATTCGTCCTGAAGCTACCGGTTACGGATGTGTTTATTTTGCTGATGAGATGCTGAAAACCAAAAAGGAATCATTTTCCGGTAAAAAAGTAGCTATTTCAGGATCCGGGAATGTGGCTCAATATGCAACTGAAAAAATTATTGATTTAGGTGGAATTCCCATCACCGTTTCAGATTCTTCAGGATCTATCCATGATCCGGAGGGAATTGATATGGAAAAACTGGAATACATCAAGGAACTTAAAAACGTACGCAGGGGTAGGATTCATGAGTATGCAGAAAAATTTGGATGTGAATTCATGGAAGGGAAACGTCCCTGGTTCGTGAGTTGTGATATTGCCATTCCCTGTGCGACTCAAAATGAGATCAATAAGGAAAATGCAAATGCTCTTGTCGAAAACGGATGTATCTGTGTTTCTGAGGGAGCAAACATGCCCACAGAACCGGATGCGGTGGAAATATTTCAAAATAATGGTGTCTTATTTGCCCCGGGAAAAGCATCCAATGCAGGAGGAGTCGCCGTATCCGGATTGGAAATGAGCCAAAACAGTATGCGGTTGAAATGGACACGGGAGGAAGTAGATCAAAAATTACACACCATTATGATTCAAATTCATGAGTCCTGTATTGAATACGGTTCAGAAAATGGTTTTGTTAACTACGTTAAAGGTGCAAATATTGCAGGATTTATAAAAGTTGCTGATGCCATGCTTGATCAAGGAGTTGTCTAACCAAAATTATTCATCACGAAAAAAATTAACTTACATAATTACTGAAATAATTGTTGATAGAATAATGATGTTGTTTAATAAATATTTAAAACGTAATTATGTGGTCGGTTCTTTTTACGTTTTACTTATTTACGATTTATACCCAAGTTAAATAATCGAATTTTGAATCTTATAAAAACTTGATTCCAATTTTGGTGAATTAATGAGGTGTAATATTTAGTCAAATTCCCGGCGATTCCTGCTCATCCATAAATTCTGTTTCTTCCACATCAGGTTTTAACCCAACTCCAAGCCCATTTTGACCGTTAATCGAGATTTTGAGGGGGACATCCAATTGAAACCATGAAGAAAATTTCCTTTTTTCTTTTAATGGCAATTTTCGAACCCATTTTTGATCGAACAGATCTTCCTTTCCCGTATGTGAAATAGTAAAATATCCAATTCTTCGACTGGTTACATTTTGAAAAAAATGGCTTCCAAAAGAATGATCAACGGGAAAGGATTTCAATCCAATCTCAACCATGATCTTTACATTGGAGATATCCTGCCAATTAACAGGTATACCGAGCCAGGGATCAGCCGACCCCCATCTTCCTGGTCCCGCTAAAAGATAAGGAATTGAAGATAAATTTTGATTGAAATGACCAATTTCTCGGGCAATTTCTCTTGATTTTCCTGGTTGAAAAGTTTTGGGATCCACGAAAATAACATTTTTTATTTCATTAAAATACCCGTCACCCAATGATCCGGTACTCCTTATAAAAACTTCATCTGACGATTTAATTTTAATGGTATTTTTAACATCCAGATTACTGATAACCATGGGTTTGATTTGAAGTAAACAGAATTCCGGAGGTTTTTCATCTTGAAATAAATTTACTGCAAATTCAATCTCAACCGGACATCCCAGGGATTTTTTCCCCATAATTAATATTTCGGTGATGAGTTCAGGAAATGGAAAAACCTTCCATTTCAACAGAGAGGGAAATGTGATGATTCGTTTACCCTTATATCGCAATGAATCACGAATTACGGAATCTTCCAAGCTGATGACACTTCCCGCCCAATACAGTGCGCCGTCCTTTTCAGCCGTATCCAACCTGTATTTATTTAGGTTTGTTTTTTCACCTCCAGATAACGGGTCAACTGATGGATCCATATCCAGAGCATAAAATGCGGATTGGGAATTTTCTCCTGCAGAACGTATGGAATAAAATTGAGGAAGAATTGCGGGATATTTTGGTGAAAAACGAAGGGATTTTTCACCTTCCACTACCGTTTTTCCAAATCCTAATGCGATGGTTGCAACACCATCGTTTCTTTCGGTATATGATACAGGATAATAATTAATATTTTGTGCAATTCCGCTTAACGTCGGGTAAAATCTATTGCCATAATGTTGACCGATCAATTCTGTAATCAGGATAGCCATTTTTTCTTCAGTATGACGGTGTCCAGAAATGGATGTAACTGACCGGGCATCTTTAAAAAAAGTGGAAGCATAAATACGTTTTATCGCTTCGCTTAACTGGCTCAATCGATTTTTACTGCTTTTGTCTTTATTTTGGATCATGAGGGTGGAATACATTCCAGCCAGGGGTTGATATTGTGAATCCTCTAAAAGACTTGAAGATCTCACAGCCAGAGGATATTTTACCTGTTTTATAAACGCTTTTAAAGATTTGTTAAGGTTTGAAGGGAGGGATGCATTTAAAAATTCTAATTCCAATTGTGAGATAGTTTTCATTTTATAGACTTTATCATACAGTTTATTTTCTTTCATAAACTGATCAAATGCATCCGTTCCGATAACAGCAATCCGGGGAATTTGAATCAGAACATCAGGAAAATTTTCTTGTAAATTGGATTCCCTAATTATTTTATTCATGAAACCGAGCCCCCGAGCTTTTCCGCCCAAGGACCCACCGTAGAGTCGTGTAAAATTGGTCACCGTTGCTTTTTCCCGCTGACTGAAATCTGCAACCCGTAATTTTTTTTCTTCATCCAATGCTATATCTATAGATTGACTCATATATTTCCTTAATTCTTCAGGTGATTCAAAATCAGTTACCTGCTTTGGTCTCAACTTATCTGCAAGTTTGAATTCACCCCTTGCGGCGATCCAATTGGAAAAATGATTACTTGAAGCGTGATGAATCATAATATCCGCAGGAATTTTCATTATTTTATTTTTCAGTTCTTTCAAATTTAGCGCTTCGGCAATCTCTGTTCCATCGGATTCCCTGAAGATAAAATTCCCAAATCCAAAATTATTTGTAATAAAATTCCGAATATCATGCAGTAGAGAATCTGAACGTTTATTTAGAAAAGAAGCATTCACCTTATCAGCCCACTCTTTTTTCTCCAGATTTGTTGATTGCAGAACAATCGGCATGTGGGGTTCCTTTTCCCGTACATACTGGGTTAAGTGAATTCCCGCATCCGGGTCCAAAATTCCTTTTTTTAGAAATCGAATATCTGATACAATCCCTAAAATGTTTTCATGATAGTTGTCGATATATTTTTTTGCACTTTCGTAATTTGTGGCGAACAATATTTTTGTCCTGCTCCGCAAATGAAGAAGTCTTTGGGTGTGGTTAAAACTTTTACTTACAAGTTGCTGAGTATGATACATTATTTCACGATAAATCATGGGAAGAATAACAGAATAAAACCGGGGTGAATCTTCAATAAATATAATAGCTCTTACTCCACCTCTATTAATGTCACGGGGGGAATTTTTCCGGTCTTCCAATTGTTTTATGATTGCAGGGAATACATTGGAGTTCCCGGACCAAATAAACACACGGTCGAAATAATTCTGAATTTCTTCTTCCCTGAAAATAATTAATTCAGATTCATCAAACGCTAATAAGAATAGGGATTTCCTGGGATGTTTCTTTTTTATCTTTTTTGCCAGGGAAACTGCATTCATATCCGCTAACCTCATCATGATAATTACTACATCAAATTTTCGCTTCGTTATCATTTCTAATGCTTGTCCAGCAGTTTGTGCGTGCCAGAGTCTTGGGGCATAACTAAAATTCATTCCCAGATATTCATGAAGGATCTGCTCCGTTAATCGACCATCTTCTTCAAGGATATAGGCATCGTAAGGGCTTGAGACCAAAAGAATTTCATGCACCCTGAATAACATTAAGTCTTGAAAATCTAATCTCTGATGTTTATTATTACCTGCGAAATTCATAATTGAGACAGCTAATTTGCTGAAGGGATATTACATTTCATTGATCAATTCATCAAAACTTATTAATTAAATGTTTAAGAAAGTTCAATCATTAAAAAAGATTTTTACAAATTGGATCTTACCAAATTATTGTTTCTCGTGTGATAAACCCTATTCAATTGACTCAGAATGTTTATGCGATGAATGCAGAAAAAATCTTTCTCCTGCTCATGGAGAAGATTGGATTTCGAATCTTCCCAATTCATCTCATTTGTCCTCTGCCTTTTCAGGATGGTATTTCAATGAAACATTACAATCCGTGATTCATGAAATCAAATATAATGGATATGCAAAAACCGGTATGATATTAGGAAAAATAATGGGGGCGGAACTAAAAAACAAAATGTCCAAGCTGGACTGTCTTATTCCCGTTCCTCTACATCGAGTAAAAAAACGTGAAAGAGGATTTAACCAGTCTGACTGGATCGCAAAAGGAATCGCATCCCAATTGAATATCCCTGTAGAATTGCATTTATTAAAGAGAGTAAAATATACCCAGTCTCAAACCACTTTATCTAAAGAAGAGCGAAACATAAATATGGAAAACGCCTTTAAAATAAAACTATTCAATCAACACAAAAGTGCGGGATTAGTGGATGATGTGTTAACTACGGGATCTACTGCAAATGCCTGTGCGTCTGTATTATTAAAAAATGGGTTTAAACATGTTATAGTCCTTTCGTTGGCAACGTCCCAATAACAGAGATCAAATGGTTAAAACTCCGAAGCAATTAAATTTGAAATCGAAAAAAGTCTTTATGCGGGTCGATTTTAATGTACCCCTGAAAAATGGTTACGTTCAGGATCAGTATAGAATAGGATGTTCAGTCCCCACGATTAAGTACTGTTTGAAACAAGGAGCATCTGTCATTTTATGTTCTCATTTGGGACGTCCAAATGGAAAAATTGTTGAGGAATTGAGCTTAGTTCCTGTGGGAGAGTCCTTGGCTGATTTACTTGAAATGCCTATCAAGTTTTCCCTGGATTGTATTTCAGAAGACTCCCATGATGTAACTTTAGGATTAAAACCGGGGGAAGTTCATTTGCTTGAAAATCTTCGTTTTCATAAGGGTGAAACTGAGAACGAACCTTCTTTTTCTGCGCAATTAGCGAAGCATGGTGATGTGTTCATTAATGATGCTTTTGGAACTTGTCACCGAAGACATGCATCCAATGTGGGAGTCATCCCGTTTTTTAACCAGAAAGGGATTGGTTTTCTTGTTGAAAAAGAAATAAAATTCTTGGATAAAATTATTCAAGATCCAGTAAAACCTTTTGTGGTCCTATTAGGCGGAGCAAAAATAAAAGGGAAATTAGAATTGATTTTAAAACTGATTCAAATTGCTGATACTTTATTGATCGGCGGAGGAATGGCTTTTACATTTTTAAAAGCCAAAGGAAAAGAAATTGGAAAGTCTTTGGTGGAAGAATCCATGATTTCTGATGCAAAAAAAATTTTGTCTCATGCCAGAAATAATTCAGTAGAATTGAAACTTCCTGTTGATGTTGTCGTTGCGGAAAATATGGAGACACCCCATTCAAAACAAACAGTCCCTATTTCTGAAATTCCTAAAAAGATGGGAGGATTTGATATAGGTCCCGATACAATTCAACAGTTCAGTGAAATCCTTTCACATGCGGGAACAATTTTATGGAATGGACCCATGGGAGTATTCGAGAAGGAAGGATTTGAAGTGGGAACAAGACAATTAGCAGAATCATTGGTGCAAACAACGGATCATGATCGTACGGTAATTGTGGGTGGTGGAGACACAGCGTCTGCTGTTAATTCATTTGGATTGGCAGGAGCCATGGCTCATGTTTCAACCGGAGGGGGAGCATCATTAGAATTGATGAGCGGGAATCGATTACCCGCTGTATCTGCACTGGAGAGACCATGAAAAATAAGGGGATAGTAGCTGGAAATTGGAAAATGAATAAAACTTTGGATGAAGGATTATCATTCGTCGGAAAAATGACTAAATTACTTTTGGATATAGAAAGGACAAAAGTTATATTCTGCCCGCCTTTTACAGCGTTATCTGGAATGATGAAACAATTGAGCGGTACCTCTCATGGATTGGGTGCTCAAAATTGTTACTGGGAAGAATCTGGCGCTTATACCGGTGAAATATCCTGCCTCATGTTGTCAGATATGGGAGTGCAATATATCATCGTTGGGCATTCGGAGAGACGGCATCTGTTTGGAGAAAAGGATGAGACAATTAATAAAAAAATACATTCGGTTCTTGATCACGGTTTGACACCCATCTTTTGTGTGGGAGAGAACCTTTTGCAGAGAAAATCCGGAGAAACGCAAAAAGTGCTGGAGAATCAAATAAACACAGGATTAAAAGAAGTTACGAATTTAGGTGATCTCATTATCGCTTATGAACCCGTCTGGGCAATCGGAACCGGATTAAATGCAAATACATCACAAATTGAAGAAGCGCATCAATGTATCAAACAAGACATTGAAAGTGGATATTCTGTTGGCGAAAGTGAGAATATCTCTATTTTGTATGGCGGTTCTGTAAATCCTCAAAATGCAAATTCTCTTATATCTACACTTGGTGTGGATGGATTTTTAATCGGTGGTGCCAGTTTGGAGACGGACTCATTTTATCAAATAATTAACACAGTGGAACAATTAAGTAAGGAGTAAACGTGCAAGGATTTTTTATATTTTTACATGCAATAGTCAGTGTACTGTTAATCCTCACAGTTCTGATGCAGGCAAGTCAGGGCGGGGGATTATCAGGAACATTTGGAAGTGCCACGACCAGCGCCATTATGGGTGGGAGAGGAGCAGCTTCCTTTTTAAGTAAAATTACAACATGGTTAGCCGGAATATTTTTATCACTGGCATTAATTATCAGCTTATTAAGCGCTCCGGGACAAGTAGGATCAGAATCTTTGTTGAAACAGGAATCTGAAAATCAACTCATCACACCCGGAGCTGATTTATCGCTTCCGGCATCCCAAGAACCTTTTGGGACAGATGAATAATTTGCCGAAGTGGTGGAATTGGTAGACACGCTGTCTTGAGGGGGCAGTGTCCCATCGGACGTGCCGGTTCGACTCCGGCCTTCGGCACAGGATTAA
>CAZSIH010000050.1:0-1416 GCA_964606925.1 uncultured bacterium | reverse complement strand
TAGCAGATTTTGAATCATCCGTAACTTATTTTAGACAGGCTTTGGAATTAAATCCTGAACATGTTAATGCCCGTACCGCTATTGACAATGTGGTAAAAAATACATTTAATGAAGGGAATAATTCTTACAGGCGAGGGAACCTTGAGGGAGCCATGAGAGCCTACCACCAAGTTTTAATTTATGATCCATCGTTCAATAAAGCTCATTACCAGATAGGCGTCATCGAAGCAAAGAGAGGAAATTTATCTGTGGCGATTGACTCCTATTCGAAGGCGATTAAAATAGATTCTACTTTTTATCAGGGATGGTTTGCCCTGGGTCTTGCGCTGAATAAATATGACGATAAATCCGGTGCATTAGAATCTTTTCAACAAGCGGTCACTATTCATCCCGGATATGCAAAGGCGTACAGCAGTATGGGAGATATTTATATTCAAAATAAGGAATATGAAAAAGCAATCGAAGTATTAAAAACTGCCATTGCGGTTAATGAAAGATATGGAAAACCCTATATTTCACTGGGTGCAATTTATACCGATTTGGATTCACTGGAATTAGCAGTTACATATTTAGAAAAAGGAACATCATTAAATTCTAAAGATGCATCTGCGTGGGTAAGACTTGCATCCGTCCACAATTCATTGGGAAATTGTGAATCTGCCAAGGAAGCAGCCAGGGAAGCAACAGACAGGAAAAAACGGTTTGGCGCCGGTTGGTATGAATTGGGAATTGCAGAATGGTGTAATGGAAAAGGGAATAAGACTGCCGGAATAAATGCGTTGGAAAAAGCAAGAGACGATCGCTCTTGGCGTCAGATGGCGGAATATGAAATTGACCGAATCAAAAATCCTGAGAAATACGAAGAATAACTTTAATCAAGCAGATGAATTCTGCATGAAAAACCCATGATCAAAGCTGTCATATTTGATCTCGATAATACCCTCCTCGATTTTATCAAGATGAAGGAAAATGCAATCAGAGCGGCTGTGTCTGCTATGAAGGAAGCAGGATTGAATCTTGATTCAGAACAATCATTTAAAGATATTTTTTTACTCTATGAAGAAATTGGTTGGGAAAACCAGAAAATATTCAACGAATATCTCACAAAAACACTTGGCTATGTTGACAATAAATTTTTAGCAGCAGGCATAGTTGCTTACCGAAAAGCCAGGGAAGCAAGTTTGCAATTATATCCTAATGTGAATCGCTGTCTATTCGATTTATTAAAAATGGGAGTTAAGTTGGCTTTAGTATCAGATGCACCCAGCAGAGAAGCCTGGTTAAGAATTTATCACTTGAATTTGCATCATTTATTTGATTTAGTGCTCACCTTTGATGAAACAAAAGCACGAAAACCATCCCCTATCCCATTTAAAATGGCATTGGATAAGATGGGCATTTCTTCTGATGAAACAC
>CAZSIH010000049.1:0-14084 GCA_964606925.1 uncultured bacterium | reverse complement strand
CCATGTGTTTTGCACCCAAATACATAAAAGGAATAAAATTTACTCCATTAATTTCTTGAATATATCCTTGGTCTCCTGTTGTAACACCATGGGCAATTAGGAAAATAGGCATATGCATAATAATCCAAAAGCGCTTCATAATATCAAAATTACAAATCAGTAGTTTTAAAATTCACAAACAAAAACCCCTACGGATGTGTGGTTTGACATTCCGAATTTGGTCGAGAAAGTGAAGTTTTTATTTAGTGAAAATTCAGTTTTATTCTTTTCCCTCTCTTTTCATTCTTTTGGCTAACTTCTTTTCTTTAGCTGTTTTTAGAGGTTTTTTCTTTTCACTTTTTTTAGCATCTTTTCCTTTTGCCATCATATTTCCTTTTATTTAATTAACGATAAATTCCATCCCACAAAGATAGCCCCTCTTCAATTTACCCCAGCCCCACTTTTTTACAAAAAGGAGATTATGGCACTCTTGACTACTTAGATTGAGGATTTTGTAAACAGTCAAAAAAATAAACTGTATTTTTGGGAACAAAGGATTAGCCAGTATTGTAAAGAAGTACTACATTCGCCGCCATCATCAAACACAAAAAGGGCTCATTCACAATGAAAAACACCATCATCATTGTATGACCGAGGACAGGAGCAAAACATTAAAATTGTGTTTTGAAGAAATGGAAGAAATCACACGCCTCCACGATGACTTAGAAGGGTCTCTAAATCATGTAAAGGATGAATTAAAATACATACTTTCTTACTTAAGTGTTAGAGATTACCATCATGACGAAACACTGCGATATTTAGGTCACGCACCAGACACTAAATTAAAAGAAGGCGAAATTGATATGGATGATAGCGATGTATCCTGGATAAGGCAGAATTGTCAGGATGCACTTGCTGAAACAGAGGAAACACTTCTTCCGTATTTCAAAACAAAAAAGTAGTTTTCGGTCATTAACACAAAAAGGGGCAATTTATTTTGTTCCTTTTTCATATTTCCTATTTATCAACTATTTTACAGAAAGATGGGTAATGACCATCAATCATTCCCAAAATAATGATTACAGTATATTAATAAAATTAACTAAATGGTTCAAAGAAAGGAGTGGTTTCTATAATTATGAATAGTCAAATGTCTATGTAAAAAGAAGTTATTTTAGCTAATTTTAGGGTTGATTATTGGTATTATCCTGCCAGTTATCCATGTAAATTAGGTTGATGTGTTACATTCCCTGATTTTGAAACATATTTGTACGTTTTTAAAATGATCTTTTACATAATTTAAATGCGAAAAGTTTTCTTCAGAAGAAGTTGTTTAATTCTTAAAAATTACGAGAGGATTTACTTTTTAAAGGAAACCATTAATATTTTTTATAAATATGAACAATGAAGTGTATATAATTGATGGAAAAAGAACTCCTGTGGGATCATTTAATGGAGGATTATCCTCTGTTCCAGCTCCCGAACTGGGAGCAATCGCCATCAGAGAATTGATCGATAGTTCCGGGATTGAAGGATCACAGATTGATGAAGTGATAATGGGTAATGTTTTGCCTGCGGGATTAGGTCAGGCTCCTGCAAGACAGGCAACTTTAAAGGCAGATTTACCGAATTCAGTGGAATGTCTCACCATCAATAAAATGTGTGGGTCCGGACTGAAATCTGCAATGCTGGGAATGCAGGCAATTTCTTCCGGCGATGCTGATGTGGTCATCGCTGGTGGAATGGAAAATATGTCATCGGCACCCTATTTATTACAAAAAGCAAGGTCTGGTTACAGATTGGGTCATGGTAAGATCATTGACAGCATGATTACAGATGGATTATGGGATGCTTACAATGATAAACATATGGGGAATTGTGCGGAAATGCTGGCTGAAAAAAATAAGATCACCCGAGAGGAACAAGATCAATTTGCAGAGCATTCTTACAAAAAAGCTCAAACTGCAATTGATTTAGGGTGGTTTTCAGATGAAATTGTTTCTGTATCTGTACCTCAACGAAAAGGGGATCCATTAATTATTGATCAAGATGAAGAACCTCAGCAGGTCAATTTTGAGAAAATGAAAAAATTAAAACCTGCGTTTGAAAAATCGGGAACGATTACCGCAGCAAATGCATCAAAAATTAATGATGGTGCAGCAGCTGTTCTAATTTCATCATCAGAATTTGCTCATTCAAATAAACTTAAACCAAAAGTAAAAATGATAGCACAAGCATCTTCTGCACATGAACCGGAATGGTTTACCACGGCTCCTTTAAAAGCAATCTCCAAAGTTCTTTCCAAAGCCGGGTTGAATAAGGATGACATTGATTTATGGGAAATTAATGAAGCATTTTCTCCGGTTACAATGGCAGCGATAGATGAATTTAGAATTGAAAAATCAAAAGTAAATGTGTGTGGCGGAGCGATTGCTTTGGGACATCCCATCGGTGCTTCGGGAGCCAGAATTTTGGTTACCTTGATTCATAATCTTGAAAGGATGAAAAAACGATTTGGTTTAGCAACATTATGCATAGGCGGCGGTGAAGCATCTGCACTTATAATAGAGAGAATATCATGAAAATAATAGGTGTAGTTGGTGCTGGAACAATGGGTAATGGGATTGCGCATGTAGCATCTCTTTCAAAATATTCTGTTATTTTGATGGACATAAATGAAGAATTAGTGAATAGAGGAATTTCTTCCATAGAAAAGAATTTGGACCGTCAAATAAAAAAAGGAAAAATATCAGAATCGGATAAAAAAAATGCTTTAGAAAACATTTCCCATACAACCGAATTAGCAGATTTGAATAATGCTGATATTGTGATAGAAGCTGCATCTGAAAAAAAGAAATTAAAAGGTGAAATATTCAGGAAATTGGATAAAATTTGTATGAAGGATGTAATTTTAGCAACAAACACATCCTCTATTTCCATTACGGAAATTGCATCATTCACATCACGCCCTGAAAAAGTGATCGGAATGCATTTTATGAATCCGGTTCCGGTGATGAAATTGGTTGAAGTAATTCGGGGACATTTAACAGAAGAGGATGTGTGTAAGCAAGTAAAAAAACTTGCTGAACAAATGGGTAAAACTGCGGTAATGTGCAACGATTATCCGGGTTTTGTTTCCAATAGGATTCTTGCACCTATGATTAATGAGGCAATTTTTTGTTTAATGGAAGGTGTTGCTGAAAAAGAAGCTATTGATGAGGTTATGAAATTAGGAATGGCGCATCCTATGGGACCGCTCGAATTAGCTGATTTAATTGGACTGGATGTTTGTCTTTCTATTATGGAAGTTCTTCATCGTGATTTAGGTGATGATAAATATCGACCTTGTCCATTATTAAAACGAATGGTTTCTGCAGGATGCTTGGGGAGAAAATCCGGGAAAGGGTTTTATGAATACAATTGATTTAAATTTCAATCTTACTGAAGAGCAGGAATTGGTTCAAAAGACTGCGAGAGAATTTGCTGAAGTCCATCTTGAGCCGGGGGTGATTGAACGGGATGATAAAAGCATCACTCCGGTAAACGAAATTAAGGAAATGGGGAAATTAGGATTTATGGGAATGATGGTACCGGAAAAATGGAATGGTGCTGAAATGGATACTCTCAGTTATGTTTTAGCCATGGAGGAAATTTCCCGTGTTGATGCATCTGCCGGTGTAATTATGTCAGTAAATAATTCATTGGTTTGTCAAATATTTATGGATTGGTGCAATGAAGAACAAAAGGAAAAGTATTTAACAAAATTATCCACAGGGGAATGGCTGGGTGCATTCAGTTTAAGTGAACCTCAATCCGGTTCTGATGCAAGTAATATGAGAACAACAGCGGAACGGGACGGAGATTATTATATTTTAAACGGAACAAAAAATTGGGTTACAAATGGTATTTCTTCAGACGTTATAATTGTATTTTCCGTAACAGAAAAAAATGTAGGATATAAAGGAATCTCAGCTTTTATAGTAGAAAAAGGAACTCCAGGATTAACAACGGGGAAAAAAGAGGATAAACTTGGAATTCGAGGATCAGATACGTGTGAATTATATTTTGATAATTGTAAGATACCCCTCAAGAATAGAATTCAAAATGAAGGTGAAGGATTTCATATTGCAATGAAAACGTTAAATGGAGGACGAATTGGAATCGCAACTCAAGCATTGGGAATTGCCCGGGCATCATTGGAAAAAAGTCTGGCTTACGCAAAAGAACGAAAACAGTTTGGAAAAACATTGAATAGGTTTGGTGCGATTAAAAGTAAACTGGCCCAAATGGCAACACGGATTGAAGCAGCAAGACTTCTCATTTGGAAAGCGGCGAAGATAAAGGATTCGAAACAAAATTATGTTAAAGAAGCTGCCATGGCAAAATTATTTGCATCTCAATTAGCTGTGGATGCATCCCGGGATTGTGTGCAGATTTTTGGTGGTTATGGATATATGCAGGAATATGGTGTGGAACGACTTATGCGGGATGCAAAAATAACACAAATTTATGAAGGAACTTCAGAAATCCAGGAACTTGTCATCTCCAGATGTTTAAATGAAGAATAAAATTATACAGGAATGAATAATGAAACAAATTGATTGGGATACTTTAACATTTAGTTTAACACCGGCAAAATCAATGTTTATTTCACATTGGGAAAAAGAAACATTTTGGACTGAGGGAAACCTCGTTCCATTTGGAGATATTTCCATGTCACCGGCAGCTGGAGTATTGAATTATGGACAGGGAATTTTTGAGGGGATGAAAGCATTTAGAACAGAAAAAAATAGAATTGTATTATTTCGACCCAATAAAAACGTTGAACGTGCAACACTATCTGCAGAAAGATTATGTATTCCTGTCGTTCCGTCGGAATTATTTATGAAGGGATTAATTAAAATAGTAAGAGATAATGAAGAGTATATTCCTCCCCACGAGAAAGGAAGTCTGTATATACGCCCAATAATTTGGGGAACCGGTGAAGTATTAGGTGTTGCTCCGGCGCCGTCCTATACTTTTTTAATTTATGTTACACCGGTAGGTCCATATTTTAAATCTGGTATTCGATGTTTGAATTTAAGAGTTACAAAAAAATATCATAGAGCTGCTCCCCTTGGTGTAGGAAATTTTAAAACCATCGGAAATTATGCTGCGTCCCTTTATCCTCAAAAATTAGCGAAATCAGCAGGGTTTGATGAAGTTATTTATTTAAATGCAGGAGATGATTCCATCGAGGAAGTTGGTTCAGCTAATATTTTTATGTATAAGGATGGTGTCATTTCTACTCCTCCGTTATCCGGAAGTATTTTACCGGGAGTCACTCGTGATTCTGTCATCCATATTGCACGAAATAACTTAAATATAGAAGTGGAAGAACGTCCGATATTTTTACATGACCTAATGAATGCTGATGAAATATTTTGTACAGGAACTGCAGTTTCTGTAACTCCAATTGGACAAATTACAGCAGATGATTCCGTTGGGATCATTAATAATAATGAGATCGGAAAAATAACTCAATCCTTAAACACTGAACTCACAAGTATTCAAAAAGAAATTAAAGACGATCCATTTGGGTGGTTAGTCCAGGTTTAGACTCATAATGAAAACCCCTGCAAAACAGATGAAAAATTCAAATTCAAAATATCATCCCCGCAGACAGGCTCGTGAATGTGTATTCCAGGGATTGTATGCCAGGGAAATTTCCAAGGACTCTAAAGATATAATATTCGATGATATTTCAAATAGATTCTCGTTTGATGAAAAGACAAAATCATTTGCATCCTCATTATTCGTCAAAACATTGGATGAGAGGAAGTTTCTGGAAAAAACGATTTCAAGATTTCTCGAAAATTGGGATTTAGGAAGGATCGCACTTTTGGATAATTTAATTTTACAAATGGCAGTGTGTGAACTTTTATTTTTTGATGATGTCCCACCGAAAGTATCAATATCAGAAGCAATTGAAATAGCAAAAAAATACAGCACAGATGACAGTTCGGGATTTGTGAATGGAATTTTAGATTCAGTATTTAAAGAAGTTGCACAAAAGACCGTTGAATCACAATAATAACCCATGTTGCAAAAAGCATTAAAAAAAGTATTTGGTTCCCGTTCTGACAGAGAAATGAAACGGTTGCTTCCGGTTGTGAATGAGATCAACCAAACCGCTCTGACACTGCAGGAAAAATCGGATGATGAATTGAAAGTCCGAACAAAAGAAATGATTGAGGAACTTTCCTCATCCCGAAAACAATTAGAAACCGAGTTGCAGGAAAAAAATACCGATCCAGCGGAAATAAAAAAATCTGTTTATGAACAGGAACAAAAAATATTGGACTCATTAATGGTTGAGGCTTTTGCCATGGTAAAGGAAACATGCTGCCGGTTATATGGCTCATCCTGGACTGTAGCTGGGCAGGAAATTATTTGGGAGATGATTCCCTATGATGTTCAGTTGATCGGAGCTGTTGTTCTTCATAATGGTACTGTTGCAGAGATGAAAACCGGAGAGGGAAAAACTCTTGTGGCAACTATGCCTATTTTCCTGAATGCTCTAACGGGAAGAGGGGTTCATATCGTGACTGTGAATGATTATTTAGCTCGGCGGGATGCAGAATGGATGGGTGAGGTTTTCAAGCGTTTGGGACTGACTGTCGGACACATCCTGAATACCATGGATAATGATCAGCGCAGGGCTGCATACAACTGTGATATTACCTATGGCACCAATAATGAATTTGGGTTTGATTATTTGAGAGATAATATGTCGTTGGATTCCCGGGACCAGGTACAGGGAGACCATGCATTTGCCATCGTGGATGAGGTGGACAGTGTGTTGATTGATGAAGCACGAACACCTTTGATAATTTCCGGCTCTGTGGATGCACCTGTGGACAAAACATTCTCGGAATTAAAACCCCTGATCCAGAATTTGGTGCGAAAACAGAATATCCTGGTATCAGAGTTAGTGAATGAATCTCAAAATTACATGGAAGAAGAAAAAAATGATGAGGCAGGTTTGAAACTTCTCCAGGCAAGAAGGGGTCTGCCGAAGCACCGGAAAGTAATGAAAATTTTTCAGGAACCTGGAACCATAAAACTTGCTCAAAAAGTAGAATCAGATTATCTGAGAGACAAACGTCTTCATGAGGTGGATGACGATCTATTTTTCAGTATCGACGAAAAATCACATATTATTGATATCACAGAAAAAGGAAGACAGGAGTTATCCCCGAATAATCCTGATATGTTTATCATTCCAGATTTGGGAGAAATGATCTCTGAAATTGAAAAAAATGAAAAATTTTCTTCACTTCAGATTGCCCAGGAAAAAGAGAAATCCTATCATCTCCATGCTGAGAGAAGTGGTAAAATCCACAATCTCACTCAATTATTGAGAGCATACACCTTATACGATAAAGATGTGGAATATGTCGTTCAGGAAAATAAAGTACAAATCGTAGATGAATTTACCGGAAGGGTTTTACCGGGAAGACGATACAGTGACGGATTACATCAGGCTTTGGAAGCCAAGGAAAATGTTGCCATTGAACGGGAAACTCAAACACTTGCTACCATTACTATTCAAAATTATTTTCGTTTGTATGATAAATTATCCGGAATGACAGGTACTGCTGAAACAGAAGCAGAAGAATTAGGATCAATATACAACCTGGATGTGATCGTGATTCCCACGCATGAACAGATTATTCGTGATGACAGAGAAGACTTTGTTTATAAAACAACACGAGAAAAATATAATGCAGTCATTGAAGAAATAACAAATTGTCATAAAACCGGACAACCTGTACTCGTGGGAACGGTGTCCGTAGAAGTGTCTGAATTATTATCCCGAATGCTGAAACGTAAAGGAATTCCTCATAATGTGCTGAATGCAAAACAACATCGGCATGAAGCGGAGATTGTAGCCAGAGCCGGACAAAATGGAGCCGTAACCATTGCAACAAATATGGCAGGAAGGGGCACAGATATAAAATTGGGAGGGGAGGAGATCAAAGAATTAGGCGGACTCCATATCTTGGGAACGGAAAGACATGAGTCCCGGCGAATTGATCTACAGTTGCGGGGAAGATCCGGCCGCCAGGGAGACCCCGGTTCATCCCAGTTTTATTTATCTCTTGAAGATGATTTAATGAGATTATTTAACAGTGAACGGGTCGCTTCCATCATGGACAGGATGGGTGTGGAAGAAGGAGAAGTTATCACGGCAAAAATGGTCACTCGAGCCATTGCAAATGCTCAAAAGAAAGTGGAAGGAAGAAATTTCGGGATTCGGAAACATCTGCTGGAATATGACGATGTCATGAATCAACAAAGACAGGTGATTTACAATTTAAGGGATAAAGCATTGAAAGGGACAAACACCCGGGAAATGGTTTCAGAGTTTATTTCAGAGTTTGTAGAGGATGAACTTGAAAATAAGGATACGGGTCATTTTGACGAAATTGATTGGGATACTCTCAAACAAAATTCTGCATCTCACATGTTGGTGGACATTGATCCGGACCGGATTCAGTCAATAAAGGGAGAGGATGAAATCACTCATGATGATATCCGGGATTATCTTATTTCTAAGGGAGAAGAAGTGTATGATGAGAGAGAATCCATTTTACCGGAGGAGATCATGCGGGGATTTGAACGGTTTGTGATTTTACGCTCTATTGACGAACAGTGGAAAGATCATTTATACGGGATGGATCAAATTAAGGAAGGAATCAATTTGCGGGCTTACGGACAAAAAGACCCTCTACTTGAATATAAATCTGAGGGATTTCATCTTTTCCAGGATATGATAAAAGAAATGAACCAAAAAGTTGTCCAGCGGTTGTTCCGCACACAGCTTCAGGGAATGGATCATGCACCTCAAATTCAGAGAAAAGATCGAAATGTACAGGTTCGTCATGACAGTACAGAAGGGATGGGGATTCAATCGGCGCCTCAAGCAAGAGATGGACAAAGACCGCCTCAGCCTGTAAAAACACCCATCAAGACAGATAAAAAGATCGGAAGAAATGAAAAAATTCCCATTATCAGTCCTTCCGGTGAAAAAGTTTTTGTAAAATATAAAAAACTAAAGCAATTATTGAATAGCGGTTATACAAGAGTGTCCTGATCATTTACCGCGGTGGTGGAATTGGTAGACACGCCAGATTTAGGATCTGGTGCCTACGGGTGTGAAGGTTCGAGTCCTTTCCGCGGTACAAAATAAAATTCATTTAGTGCTTTATGGATTGATAGGAAAATCCACAGTAAATTGAGTTAAATTAAGTATTATAAATTTTCAAAAATTTGAATTAAAGTAAAGGATATATTATGAATATCGAAGAAAGATGTAGTTTTCTTGAAGAACGGATCAGGCGTTTAAATGAAATTGGTATCGCTCTTTCAACAGAGTCAAATACCGATAAATTATTTGAGTTGATTCTTGAAGAAGCAAAAAATATAACCAACGCCGATGGTCGAACTCTTTATATGATTGATAAAGACGGCAAATTAAAATTTGAAATCATGAGGAACGATTCTATGAATACTGTAATGGGTGGAACTTCCGGCGTTGATATTCCTTTTCCCCCGGTTCCTAAATACTTTGACGATGGAGAACCAAATTACAAAAATGTATCTGCTTATGCGGCAATAACCGGAAAAACCATCAATATAAAAGATGCTTATGAAGAAGAGGGATATGATTTTTCCGGAGCAAAAACTTATGATAAAAATTCAGGATACAGATCAAAATCATTTTTAACCGTTCCCTTGAAAAATCATGAAAATGAGATTATTGGTGTGATGCAGTTGATCAATGCCACCGATATTAATTCGGGTGAAGTCATTCCTTTTACTCCTGAAGTTCAGGAACAGGTTGAATCCATAGCATCACAAGGTGCAGTCTCTCTGACAAACAAACGATTAGTGGAGGAATTGAAAATTCTTTTTGAATCTTTCATAAAATTGATTGCGACTGCAATTGACAGAAAATCAGAATACACCGGTGGGCATTGTGAACGAGTTCCTCTCATTACGATGATGTTGGCAGATGCAGTTGAAAAAGTGGATTACGGTAAATACAAAGATTTTAAAATGACGGAAGATGAGCGATACGAATTATTCATTGCCGGATGGCTTCATGATTGCGGGAAAGTGGCAACGCCTCCTCATGTGGTGGACAAAGGAACCAAACTTGAAACCATCACAGATCGAATTGAAACAGTGAAAACACGATTTGAAATTTTACGTCGGGATGCGGAAATTGATCTTCTAAAGAAAAAATTTGGATTAAATGGTAGTTCAAAAGAAAAATTAGAAGCAATTGAAACCGAAAATAAAAAATGGTTAGATCAATTAAATGATGATGAAGCTTTCATTGAAAAGTGTAATGTGGGCGGTGAATTCATGGAAAAAGAACTCCAGCAAAGAGTCATTAATATTTCTGAATATGATTACAGTTTCAAAGGAGAAAAAATGCCGTTCCTTTCAGAAAATGAAGTGAGAAATCTGAATATTGCTAAAGGAACTTTATTACCTGAAGAACGGGAAATAATCAATGACCATATTGTTATTACAATTGAAATGCTTGAACAACTTCCTTATCCTAAACATTTGAAAAATGTACCGGAGTTTGCCGGAGGTCACCATGAAAAACTGGACGGTACGGGATATCCAAAAGGGTTGAAGGATAAGGAAATGTCCGTACAGGCAAAAATGATGGCAATCGCCGATATTTATGAAGCGTTGACCGCAGCAGACAGACCATACAAAGACGGAAAAAAACTTTCCATGGCTATGCGCATTATGGGATTCATGAAAAAGGATTACCATATTGATAAAGACCTGTTTGAGATCTTCGTAAAAGAAAGTGTGTACAAACAGTATGCGAAAGACTATGTGAAGAAGAATCAAATTGACGAAGTGGATCATGAAGCACTTTTATCATGAATAAACAACTCCTTTCATCATTAAATCGTGATGAGTTGAGATCATATATTTTTGAAATACAGGAAACAATTGAAACTTATTTAAATCAGGGAGGAAATGTTGACTCTTTTTTAGATGAGACGGATTTGATTGACGATTTTGAATCGGTCCTTCCGGATGAAGAATTTGGTATTTTTGTCATCACGGTTTTAAACGGAATTAAAACTGAATCGGTAGTCAATACGCTTTTAGATTCTTTATTAAAAGGGATTCAGCCAGAAGCAACCATTTCATCCATCTGATCAATTTAGATTGCATCAATTATTAATCTTTAATAATTGACAGTTTCATGCATTAAATATATTTTCAATTTTAATTATATAACAAAAAATGACACCTGAGATCGCAATCGTCCTGGGAATTCTGTTTTTAATGTTTCTGTTATTTGTAACCGAAGCATTCCCGTTGGATGTGACCGCATTGATCATTTTATCCGTTGTATTACTGTTCGGATTTGTAACCCCTACTGAAGCCATCAAGGGTTTTGCTAATCCTGCAGTGATTACCATTGCTGTTTTATTTGTATTGAGTCATGGATTGCAAAAATCCGGGGTTTTGGAATTTTTAGTGGTTAAACTGAATAAATTGACTGAAACGTCCCGAATTCTTGGCTTATTCGTATTCCTTTTTTCTGTAGCAATTATGTCCGCATTCGTGAATAATACCGCAATCGTTGCGATTTTCATTCCGGTAACCATTCGGTTGTCACGGCAATATCATTTGAGTCCATCTAAACTCCTGATGCCTCTTAGTTATGTTGCGATCTTAGGCGGGACATTGACATTAGTGGGAACGTCCACAAATCTGCTGGTGAATTCCATATATGTTGAATCAACTTCTGCTGTTCCGTTAGGTATATTCGAATTTGCTAAATTTGGAATATTTATGCTTCTCATAGGATTAACCTATGTCTTGTTTGCAGTTCCATTTCTCATCCCTTCCCGTACCGTCACTTCCAGTTTGACTCAAAGTTATCATATGGGCGGATATTTGACGGAATTAAAAATATCATCGGATTCTCCATTGGTTGGGAAAACCTGTCATACAAGGTCAATAAACAAAAATTATGATATAACTGTTCTTGATATCCTGAGGGAAGGGAATCTCATTTCCAGAGAAATCAGAGACACTATTTTACAAGAAAATGATATTTTGTTTGTCCGAGGTTCACTTGAAAATTTCCTAAGGATGAAAGAAGTGGAAAAAGTATCCATGCTCACAGATGAAAAATTAACCCAGGCAGAATTGGTACATGATGATAATACTTTGGTGGAATGCATCCTGACAAACCAATCCGAATTGGTGGGGAAGAGTTTAATGGAGATTAATTTTCGCCGCAGATTCGGGAGTTTTATACTTGCGATCAGAAGAGAAGGAGCAATTTTAAGACGCAAGATCGCCCATGTGATCCTCCGGGCATTTGATACATTATTGGTTTACGGTTCCAGGGAAAAACTAAAGGAATTATCAGACTCCGGAAATTTTATCGTACTGGGTGAAATTGACGCTACGTTAAAAAAACACAAATTTTGGTGGATGAGTATCGTCGTTATATTTGCGGTTGTTGTTTTTGCGGCGCTGGGGGTTGTTCCTATCCTTAAAGGAGCTATAATTGGTGTCGTATTGTTGATGGTGTTAAAAGTGCTTTCTGCCAATGAAGCTTATCAATCCATCAATTGGCAGGTCATTGTCCTCATTGCGGCTCTCATTCCCATTGGATATGTTATTCAAGATACCGGAACTGCATTTTGGATAGGAAATGGATTGAAAGATATTGTCAATTTTGTAGATAATCAATCCTTACGTCCATTTATTATGTTATCCTTGATTTATTTAACAACAATGATCTTGACAGAGATGGTATCCAACGCTGCAACCGCAATTATTATGACACCCATTGCTATTTCAGCGGCAGTGCAAATGAATCTTGATCCTCGTCCCTTTATTTTTGCTGTTTGCTATGCCGCTTCCGCATCTTTTATAACTCCAATAGGATATCAAACAAACTTAATGGTTTACGGTCCCGGTGGATATAAATTTTCTGATTATGTGAAAGTTGGATTGCCACTGTCCATCATGTTATGGCTTGTTGCAACGGTTGTGATTCCGATTCTGTGGCCATTTACAGCCATTGAGTGATTTTGGATGAACAATTGATTGACCTCTGTAATTAATGAAAACTGACGGAAAAAACGGTTCCCGCTTAAATACGTTTATCGATAATCCGGAAAAAGGTCTCTGGACATTAGCAATTCCCATTATGGCAGGAATGGGAGTCCATACACTTTATACTATTGTTGACATGCTGTTCATCGGGAGATTAGGCGGGGATTCCATAGCAGCTGTAGCCTATAATATGCCGCTCTTTTTCTTTGTCATGGGATTGACTTTTGGTTTGGGTTCCGGAGTGACAGCCTCCATTGCACGGTTTATTGGTGCAGATGATAAGGTGAATGCAGATAACAGCGCCGAACATGCAATTGCCATGGCAGGTGTTATTAGCATCATTTTAACTGCTTCCGGACTTTTATATGGTGAATCCATCCTGTCATTCTTAGGTGCAAAGGATTCCATTTTGGAATTAAGCTGGAGTTATTTGCGATTTATTTGCTATGGTTTGCCCTGTATGGTTTTTTCAGGATTTTTCAGATCCATACTTTCAGGGGAAGGGGATATGAAACTTCCCATGATCATTACCGCCGTGGGAACCGGTTTGAATATAATTTTAGATCCCATCTTTATTTTTGTTCTCGACTTTGGTGTAAAAGGGGCAGCAATGGCAACCATGATAAGTCAGGTTGTAGTATTCCTGATTTTCGTTTACATGCTGGTTGTGAAGGAACACTCATATATCCAGTTTAAAATGAGAAATTTTTCATATTCAAACTTGATCCTTTTCGAGATCATTAAGGTTGGATTACCGGCATCCATTTCCATGGTCATTATGTCATTTGGTCAATTGGTGTTTAATAGAATTTTAACCGGATTTTCTGTTGATGCAGTGGCAGCGTATCAAATTGGCGGTCGGATTGATATGGTGGTATTTCTTCCAATCATGTCCATTGCTGCAGCGTTGACGACTCTTGTGGGGATGTTTTATGGTGCTA
>CAZSIH010000048.1:0-14224 GCA_964606925.1 uncultured bacterium | reverse complement strand
TGTTTATCAAAATCTGCAGGTATCAACACATTACTTTCCGGAAAATATGTTGCCACATTTCCCGAAGGAATATTAAACCGATTTACCGATATGTTTTCCATTTTTCCGGTTTTATTTTCAAGCGTTACCCTGGAACCATGGTAAAGATTCATTTTTTTCATATCATCCTCATTCATCAGTACTACCCGGCGGCTATTCACATTCCTGAAGGAATCAAATTCCTCATAAATAATGGTGTTGAACTGTCCCTCACTGCGGATACTTGCAAGGCGAAACTGTCCAATTTTTTCATTTGAGTCTGGTATTTTTACGGTTGTAAAAACTGCTTTATTGTCCGGTGTAGCAAATTTTGGTGTGTGGAATGTCCTGCCGTTGATCTGAAATTCCTCTTTGGTTTCATCCATCAATTTTAATTTTTCAAACCCGGGGATGATCTCACTGATGGACTCCCGGATATGGCTGTGTTTTTTAAATGCGGAAAAATCCACTTTTTCGTTTCCGAGAATTGCGGTTGCAATATCGGCAATAATATCCACTTCCGATCGCACATTATCCAATCGAATAATTCCTCCGTCGCTCATCCGCACAAAATTGAACATGGATTCCTGGGTGGTGGGCTGTTTTTCCTCATCCCGTGCAGAAACCGGAAGGATCAATGTATTTTTACCCATTCCGAAAAAATGTCCTTCGTTCAGGGTAGTTGTGAGAAAAACCTTAAAGGGAATATTTCCCAGCACTTTATGGGTAAATTCAGAATCCGGAGAAGCACCGTAGAGATTTCCGCCCATGAGAAACGCAAAATCTATGTTTCCTTTTTCCGCAGATCTTAAACATTGCAGTATGTCCATTCCAGGTAATTCGGGATAGGTGATATCCAGTTTTTGCTCAAGATTTTCCAATATGGTTTTTTTCAAGGCAGGAGTCACTCCCATGGAGCCTAAACCCTGAACATTTGAATGTCCCCGTAGCGGTAAAAGTCCTGCATGTTTTCTGCCCACCATTCCTCTCAGCAAAGCAAGGTTCACGATGGATTCTACATTTTCCACACCGTGAATATGCTGGGTAATACCCATGGACCAGGTGAATACAACATTTTCTGACTGTGAATAAAGTACTGCCAGTTTTTCAATACGAGTTCGCTCTACGCCGCAGGATTGTTCAATTTCTTCCCAAGTTGTAGCAACAACGCCATTTGAAAAATCTTCAAATCCTTTTGTATAATTTTCTATGAAGGTTTCATCGATATTTTTTGATTCAATCACAGCTTTTGCAATTCCCTTTAAAAGTGCTATGTCTCCACCAATGTTGGGTTGTACATATTCCGTAGCGATGTCATTATCATTCAATAACATTGATCTCCAGTCACTTGGAACTTTAAAATTTTTAAGTCCCGGTTCCAGCAATGGATTTATAACAATTACCTGTCCTCCTCTCCTTCTGCAATGAAGAAGTTCCGTCATTAACCGGGGATGATTGGAAGACGGATTGGCACCGATGACCCAGATCATATCCGCATGATTCAAGTCTTCAAGAATTACCGTTGCAGTACCGCTTCCGATGGTTTTGGTCAATCCAACTCCGGAAGCCTGATGGCAGTAATAGGAACAGTTGTTGACATTGTTCGTTCCGTAAGCTCTCACAAATAACTGAAGAAGAAATCCCGCTTCGTTGGATGATCTTCCGGAGCTGTAAAAAAATGTTCGATTGGGATTGGTCTTTTTTAGTGTTTTAGTAATTTTTTCAAAAGCCTTTTCCCAGCTTATCGGTTCATAATGTTTCTTATCAGCCGAATGAAAAAGTGGTGTGTTCAGCCTGCCGATCCTTACCAGATCACGAGGAGAAATGGACTTGAATTTATCAATGGTAGTGTCATGGAACATCTCTTCCGGAATGGGATTCTGGATGTCTGTTAACTGCGCCTGAATACTTTTTTTACAGATTTCCGGTGAATGACCGGATTCGTTTGTCATTCCTCCATTTTGTCCTCCCATACCCAGTGCACAGGTTTTGCATGTATTTTTTGACCGGACTGATTTGAGAAAATTCCGAAAACCCACGGTTCGGGCTATCTGAAAGGAACTCTTTATGGAACTGAATCCGGAGACAGCTTTATTCATTTTTGGTAAATAATTGTTATTTTAGGATATGGAGTAGATTGACCGTGTTAATCCATACATCAACTTTTGATGCATTCCATATTTTATTTTTACACAGGATTCAGTTTAATCTATAACTTTCACATTCACGGGGTTCCATGTTTCATTTACAATTTTAACTTCCTGCACATCAAATGTGTCAGCAGTAAGGTTATTCCCCGTACATGCCCAAAGGGCGAAGATGAGCGATGCTCCGGTTATCATTCCAAAAATATAGTCAAGTGATCTTTTTTTTGCCATTGATTACTCCTTTATTTTTTCCATAAATGATTTTTCACAAAATAAATTAACTGTTTACCGATATCCGTATTGTCATACACGCCGGAAAATGCGTCAGCACCGGGACCGATGGCAAATACGGGAATCATATTTGCAGTGTGGTGACCTGTGGTAAATTGAATATTCAGTGCTCCTTCTTTTGTATCTTCTACAGACATCCCTCCCGTTTCATGATCTGCCGTAAACAAAACAAGAGTATTTGGATTTTCTTTTTGATAATTTAAACAAAATTTTAACACTGAGTTTAATGACTTCAATTCTGCAGACAAATATTCACTGTTATTGGCATGTCCGGCAAAATCTACCTGGGATTCTTCCACCATGAGAAAAAATCCGGCTTCGTTTTTACTGAGCAGTTTTACAGCTAATCGTGCCATTTCGGTTGTACCCACTTCTCTATCTTCCACAGCAGATCGAAAGTGTTTTTCTGCAAAAAGCCCCAGCAATGGTTTTTCTGTTTCCAATTCAGGATCGAAATCAAAAATAATTTCTCCACCTCTGTTTTGAAATATTTCCATGGGTTTTCCTTCCCAGTGAACTCTCCCACCACCCAGCATCACATCTACATCACTTTCTGCCATTTGGAGTGCAATTTCCTTGTAATTACTCCGCTCATCTACATGTGCTGCAAAACTTGCAGGAGTTGCATGTGCAATAGATGAAGTTGCTACCAGTCCGGTGGACATTCCCGTTTCTTCCGCCCATTCCAGTACAGTTTTCACAGGATGATCATTCTCATCAACTCCGATCCCCCCTCGATGCGTTTTTACTCCCGTTGCCATTGATGTTGCAGTATTGGCGGAATCAGGAACTTTTCGCAGTCCTGACGGATGGACTGTCATGAGTCCTGTATGAGTGAAATCTGCAGGAGCAAAGTTCGGAATATCATAATACATAAGTGTAAACTGTCCGATTCCCATTCCGTCAGCAATGACGAAAATAATGGAGTGTGGTATTTCATTGGTTTCCACCGGAAAAGACCGAGAATCGACTTGTTTTTTTAATTCCGGTTCAATGATATTTTCTGTCCCGGGAATACCCAAATAGGAACGGATGAGAAAGAGTTCAGGAGATGTAACGCAGGACTGATAGAATAAACAAAAACCAAGGCAGTATTGAAATATTGTGCTTCGTCCGATATAAAAATGATTCATTTTGAAATTATTAAACATTAGAATTTATTCAATGTTAAGTATATCAGGAATTTCAACAGTCCAGATGTCCCTGTTTCCGGACCGTTCTGAAGCAAATGCAATAGTTTTGCCATCAGCAGACCAGGAAGCATGATCGTCTTTTCCCGGGTCCATGGTTATCCTATATTTCTCTCCATTTTGCAACGATGTCACAAAGATATCCTTTTCACCGAATTGTTTAGAATTATAGACCAAATAATTTCCATCCGGAGACCAATTTGGATAGGAATTCTGGAATTGATCATCCGTAACATACCACAAATCTCCACCATCAGAATTCATAATTCCTATATTTTCAAATCCGTCATTATAGTTCAATTGGGAATCTCCTTCTGAAACAAATGCAAGTTGTTCACCATTTGGTGACCATCTAGCACATTCTTCATTGCCACTGCCAAATGTTAATCGGACAGGATCTCCCTGTGATATTCCATTGGATGTGATGGGAATTTTCCACACATCCTTATTTCCACTGCGGGTTGAATGAAATGATATCCAATTCCCATTCGGTGACCAGCGACCTGAATCATCAAACAGTGTGTCATCAGTAATCTGATGTGTTTCTCCCGTGGAAATATTTGCAGTAAAAATATTCATATCTTCCCACCAGTGTTCCGTTTCAATATCATAGGAATTGAATACGATATGCTGTCCATCCGGCGACCATCCCGGATACCCGTGATAAATTCGTTCAGTGGTAATCAATTCCGGAGAATCACCTGTTGGAGAAACCGTAAATATTCTGTAAAGGGAGTCAGCCATTTCCCGATTGGATTTAAAGATTATTGATATTCCTTCATTATTCCATTCCGGCTGGATGTCTCGTCCCGGATGAATCGTTAGCTGCCTTGGAAAAAGTATCGTAACGCTGACGGTATCGGTTGTTACATTCCTCCCATCGGGAATTCTTATTCGGGCAAAAAGTGAAACAGTTTTCGGGGAATGATTTTCCTCAAATAAATCCTGTGTGTTCCAAGTGATCCTGCTTGTATCTTTAACTTGCCCCACAGCGTTTAACTGGTCATTGACGATCAACTCCATTTCGGTCAGTCCCACAGTGGAACTCACCAGGACTTTTACATCAAAACTTCCCTCAACCCATTCATTCTGCCCGGGGAAAATAATGGTCAATTCCGGATCGATGAATTCACTCTTTTCTGATTCACACCCACTACTTACTAAAATAATTCCTACAACTATAAAATTGAACGATACGGAGTGGAATGATCTTAAAATTTTCAAAAATGTGTTCAAAATGAAATCTTAATTGCTTCCCAGTAAATGCCGTTTCATAAAATCTCCCGCAAACTTGAGTGCCATTTCTCTGCTTTGGGGATTTCCACCGTATATCGGTCCACGTTTTGCGCAAAATGCCAAGCCGATCTTTTGCAGGATTGGTGAGGTCATGGGGATATTCAAAAAATTCATCAGCGCTGCGCCATCCGCCCTCATTTTTAATCTGCAGTCGGCAAAACTGTAAGCATGTTCAGAAATCACAGGTGATGCAAATCGATCAAATGAATGATGGGAATCTTCATAAACAGTCAAATTTATATTCGTACCCGATTGCTGCATTTTATCCACCAGTTCCACGCATGGTTCTGCCGGGGTCCAATCATCCAATTCTCCGATGAGGATATGCATGGGTGCATCTGTAAAATTAAGAATTTCCGGTTCGATAAAACAGGGTGGATAAAAAGCAAGATGCGCCGCAAATGAAAGATCAGGCTCAATAATATTTTTTACTGGAAGCCAACCTGAAAATAGGGTAACACCACCTCCTAAACTCCATCCGCTAATAGCAATCTTATCTTTATCTATCATGGGATGTGCACTGAGTAACGCAAGGGCACGATATGCATCTAGTACCATCATGGCAAGGGTCACATCAACTTGTGTTCCCACCGTGGACTCTATTCCCCGTGCTTTGAAGCTTTTCATCTCAAATGTTGCTATTCCCATTTCTCTGTATAAATTAAAATAATCATAATGATGGTCGCTCCATCCCAAACTTCCTGCTGCACCTATCACCAGAGGAAATTTCTTGGTGTCCGTATTTTCTGGCAAAGTTAAATATCCGAATACTTCCTGCTTTTCCTGTTCATTCAGAGCTGTGATCACATCTCTGAATCCAAAGGGATTCGCTGACTGAAACGTAATAGTTTCTTCGTAAGATTGTCCCATAGCTTGGTGAAATATTATTGAAATTATGAAGAGTAACTGTATCCTTTTTTCCATTTGATTTTCCTTATTAGAGTTAATTTGGAGAGGGAGAAATTACTTTTTTCTGGTGCACATAATCATTTATTTAAAGAGATTAAATATATTATTGAAATTTGTTTTACTGTTTAATCTACCACAATTTCTATTATCAATAATTAATATTTTATTGATAAACAAAAAGCTGTTATTTGTTCAATTATAATCTACATAATATTTATTATAATAATTTAACATGTGGAATGGCACGGTTATTGCGGTAAAAGACATCATGAATGGGCAAAGTAAAAAAATAATATTAAAACCTATTTATCCAAAGATAAAAGCTGAGATTAATTTTCTATTAGCCTGTATAAAAAAGGATAATACAAATTGGAGAATAATTTATGATTGATACAATACCTCTGCACCAAGACAAATTAATAGCAACATTTTTCTTCATAATTGTTGCAATTATAAACAAGGCAGTTTATGATCGTAAAAACAATAATTATGTCAAGACTAAAACTAAAACCCTTAATTCATTAAGTAGCTTCCGCTATCTCCATAAGATTTTGAGAATATCAACTCTAATTATATTCATCGGATCCATATGGATGGATAACACTATTTGGTTAAAACTATTTTCCAGCACAGTTTATCTTTACAGCGGTATAATGGTCACATCCTTTGCAATGATATTATTTTTTATTGCTGGAGTAAATTTAGGGTCAAATTATACTCCTTGTTATGATACTTATTTACCTGACGATATTATACAAAATGGGCTTTATAAATTGATAAGACATCCAATTTACACCTCTAACCTTTTGCTTGTTGTGGGTATATTTATTGCTTGCGGTTCTGCTTTAATCCTCATCAATTTTTGTATTCTTTTCATTTACTATTTATTGGCAGCATTATCTGAAGAAAAAGCATTAATTGAACATTTTCCAACATATAAAAAATATAAAAATCAGACCGGAATGTTCTTACCAATTCGCTGGCAGTTGAAAAGTAAGTAGAAATATGCCTGCAAATTTTATCCCTACACAAAATTCTATTTATTTTCCATATCCTAAGGATTCGACTGAATTAAATAATAAACACACATTACCTAAAATAATCGTAAGTGAAAGATCTCAACAAGATTTGTTATTTAACGTGCTACCTAAAAGAAATATCAATGAAAGTCTATTCATAAAAGAATATCGAATTTGGGATGATGCAATTGAAACTGTTTTTGATAGACAATATAAATCTGAAATGGTCGCCAGCCCGAATCACTTGATATTCTTATCTGCCCTTATAAACTTACAAAAAATGGTTTATATTTATATGCATCATCATTTAAATATCAAATATGATCCAGAAGGAACAGAAACTTTAAAAGTATGGCCTACAGATCTGAATATTTCACTACCTAAATTATTGACTGATGTTACAGATTTAACCCACAGACTTAATGTAAAAACTATCCGGAAATTAAGCGATGATAAATATTTTATGGATGCGGAAACAATCATTAATGACACTCTGATAATAAATGGTAAAGCACTAATAATTAAATTATAATTAAAATTTACATGATCATTTCTACCCTTTAAATTATTTGATGTTTTTTCTGCACTTGCTCCCTAAATTTATAGCTTAATTTAGGAGCGGTTAAGTGAATTCTGATGAAATCAAAGCAGATTAAACTTTCACATTTTACCAAACAATTTACCCGATTATTTGTATTTCCTTCGTTTGACCACAGAATAAAATACCTTTATCATAACTGGGTCAATTATAATACACCCTTTTATACCAAATATTACCTTCTTCTCGCTATTCTGATATATGTTTTATTAATTCCATTAGATTTTTTATGGTTCGAAAATGGATTTTTTTACACAAGACATAGGGTAATGTTTATCTCAACATTATTGCTAACAATATTTTTCTTTTCTAAAACAATAAAAAAATCTGAAAAATTAATTAATGATAAAATTTATTCTTTAAATCTTTGGCTGATTATTCCTTCTCTTTTATTGAATTTTCAGTACATATATTTTCTATCAATTGTTAAATTTTCAGAATATAAAATCGTCCTTTTAGCATATTTCTTTGTCATACTAATCTCAACTCTGTTCATGTATCGTTTTAAGAAAGAACAGATTCTGATTAATATCACATCTATTGTTATTTTACTTATTTTACCATTTTATCGTCAAGATATTAGCCATGACTGCAACCGGCTGATTTTTTTTCATGGAATAAGTGTCATTACGTCACTCTATTATCGAAATCAATTTATAGGAAATCTATTTAAGCGGTATGAACACTTATGTTCTCTTGTGCCTAGAAGGATAGCAAGAATTATCTCCATCTCAGATGGAAAGGTGGATATAAACAATATTTTCAAAACTCAGGAAAGATATACAGTATGTTTATGTGCGGATTGGAGAAATTATCAATCACTTACTCAACAATTAAGCTACGAAACCTTGTCAGAATTAACAGAAAAATTTTATGATATTATTTTTGATAAACTAGATAATGTTATACCTGATGGAGATTACTTTGTTGATTGGAATGCTGATGAATTATTCATTATTTTTTACAGCACTGATAGCCCAAACACTGCAATAAGAGAAAAATCATTAAAATTTGCTCATTCTCTTGCTACGGATATATATATGAAAATTTCATCAGTTTTTGATATAAACCTAAAGTTTGATATTGGGTTATCATGTGGAATAGGTTTATTGGGTCTACAGGGACCCAAGAATCAAAAGAAGACTACGCTAATTGGAGAAACAGCGGGAATAGCAAAAAGACTTGAAACTCAAGCAAAAAGCATAAGAAATAACAATTATAGTATACCATCCTTCCCCCAAATAATTATGGATTCTAATTTAAAAAATACAGCAAATCAATTACAGAGATTTAAAAAACAAAAGTTCAAAATTCTAAAAGGTACTGAAAAAGATATAGAGGGAGATTTTTATTATCTGTGGCAATTCGATAGTAAATAAAATAAACGGTGTTCTACTCAGATTATGCATAAAAAATGGAAATTTTCTTTATTATAATTTTTCCAAAAATCCAACCCTGAAATAATCTAATAACTATTAATTTCACCAAAAAACAATACAAAAAAAATTTTATAATAAAAATTATTTTACAATGTGATTTAAAACACAAACAATGAATTCAGTATTTGTTTTCATTTTTTCCGGTGTTAAATTTTCGGATTAAGAAATTCCATTATAAGCCCTAAATCAAAAATACTATGAAACATTTACATTTTTTTTCTTTCATTATATTAACATCCCACACTTTTGCAATTGAATATGGAAATATTTCAGTTTTTCCTGATACGATCAGCTCAAATGTGATCATTGGAAGAACCGATTCATCGCTGAACATTAATATTTCCAATACATCGAAACGTGACCTGTTGTGGAGTATTCCATATGGAGATCCAGTCATTGCCACAGCACAATTCCATAATCTTGGTTTATCAACAGATAAATTGGTTACGGGATGGGGAATTACCACAGGATGGAAAAACTATGGACAGTCCGAAATACCGGATGGACTTTCTGATGTAATAGATATAGCAGCGGGAGATTATCACAGTCTGGCATTGCTGGGAGATGGAACAGTACGGGCATGGGGTGACAACACATACGGACAAACTCGAATCCCCTCACGAATAAAAAATATCATAGCCATTTCTGCAGGAGAATACCATAATATCGCCCTCCATGAAAACGGTACAGTTTCTGCTTGGGGATCCAATAAATACGGGCAAATTGATGTCCCATCAGAATTACAATCAGTGATTAGAATTTCCGCAGGATACTACCACAATATCGCTTTACATGAAAATGGAATGGTCACTGTATGGGGTTCAAATGGTTATGGACAAGCAGAAATTCCGAAAGGACTTGATTCAGTTGTTGCCATTTCAGCAGGAGTTGCACATACTCTTGCTCTACATAGTGATAGCACGGTTACCGCATGGGGAGATAATGGATATGGACAATCCAATGTCCCCGTTGATCTTGATTCAACCGTAGTTGCAGTATCTGCAGGAGGAGATCATAGTCTTGCACTTTTAGCAGACGGAACAGTTCGAGCTTGGGGAGTTTCTACAGGTTGGACCTTTTTTGGACAGACCCAAATTCCGCCGGGTCTATCCGATGTTGTTGGAGTATATTCCGGGAAAAACCATAGCATAGCTCTTCACAGTGACGGTACGGTCACCGCATGGGGAAAGAATGATGACGGACAATCTTCCATCCCTGATAAATTATTTTTAGGTATTCCAACTCCGGATGATTTTTTTCCTACTGAGATACCAAACTGGTTGGAAATTACCCAAAAAAAAGGAATTATTCAACCCTCAGGTTCTGTAGTAATACCTGTTATTTTTAATGGAAGAAATAAAAATTCTGACACTTATTTAGCTGATATAACTATTTTTACAAATGATAAATTAAATCCTGTATTGTCAGTACCTGTCATAATGAATGTTAAGGATATTCCATTTAACTCACCCCCAGTTTTATCCAAAATTGGACCCCAAGCTACTGACGAGGATGTATCTTTACAGGTTCAACTTCATGCTTTTGACGCTGAAAGCCAGTATGTAGATTTTCTTGTGAACAGTCTCAGTGAAAATGTGAATGTGAGTATTTTTGCAGATACTCTTATTCTTGACCCTGCTTATAATTTTTTTGGAGAAGCTAAGATAACAGTTATTGTGGGTGACGGAGATCTTATTGATTCAGAAACCATTACTCTTACAGTTCATCCGATTAACGATACACCGACTATTGATAATTTAACTATCTCTCCTGGGTCACCAACAGAAAACGATGATCTAAAATTAACGTATAGTTTTGTGGATCCGGACAATGATCCGGAAGGTCCTTCCGAAATACAGTGGTTCAGAAATGATGAAATTCAACTAAACCTTGAAGGATCCATGACCGTTTCAGGTAATCTAACCGAATGCGACGATTCCTGGGTATCTCTGGTTATTGTTCATGATGGAACGGTAACCGGTCCAATGACTGCATCCAACCTTGTAAAGATCTATTGCCCTCCACCTGAAGAGGAGATTGTATTTGAACCTGAAATCCCGATCCCGGTGGTGCCTGTTCCCATACCACCTGTTGATGCAGTTGCAGTTATACCCATTCCGATACCATCCGTTGAACCTAAAACTGTAGTTTCCGCTGTAGCTTTACCTGAAACTCCTTCCATAATTGAAAATACTTTTCTTTCAGATATAACAATAAATATTAATCTTTTCAGCAACAATAAATTAGCTTACGGTCATAGCCTTAATAATAATGATGCAGTGAATATGAGTGCTGCCTTGGGAGCAGACTACAGGATATCGGATACCTGGGTTGTAGGTGGGGTGTTAAAGAAATATGGAAGTCTGGATTACGGGACTACCGTACCTATCGATGAAACTGCTTCTATTGCCCGCAGTGAATCAGCTACACTCATTGAACTATTCCTAAATAAGGAACAACCATTAAAATACACCCGCATGTTTGTTGGTCCAAGATTGTCCATGGTGCAATGGTCCTCCAGTGAAACGACTGGAACAGGCTCTACACTGGATGCATCGAAATTCGTTCTCTACAGCGGTTTGGATTTTGGACTCATTATTAAATTGTTTTCCGGATTATCATTAAAGACAAATTTATATCTTGGTAATGTGTATGCCGGACATGATTACATAAAACCCGGCAGTAATTTATTGAATACCTTTTGTGGTAATATTACTGGTCAACTTCAATATGACCTCACTTCTCAACTCTCCTTTTCCGGTGGTTTTTATAATGAGGGATCTCCTTCGTTCAATGGTGTTAATTTTAATGCATCCTATTCATTTTCACCACGGGAAAATTTATTTTTACTTCCACCTGCAGATATTCCGTTAGACTTGCCGGTTCCGGGAGAGTCAATCACCCAACCGGAAGAACCGCAAATTGCCATCACGGATGAAGAAGAAACTACGTCAGATGAATCTGAACAGGAAAAACTGACCTGGCGTGAAAAACACAAAGGCATGGAAATGGTTATTCCAGTTCCGGACATGGGATCAGATATTCCACTGAGAAGTCCCACAGAAACAATCCCTGTAGAACGAACAGAAGTTGATAGAATCTCACCGGAAAAAACATCCGTTGATGTTACTCCGGTTCAAAGAACACCTGTTGAGGTAATTCCAGTAGAAAGAACTCCAGTAGATAGAATTCCGGTTCAAAGAACACCTGTAGAAAAAATTCCGATTGAACAGAAAGAAGTTGAGAGAACTCCCGTTGATTATTCTCAACCTGAAAGATCCACATTTGAAAAACCGGATTATGAAGAGGGAATAGATACGAGTCCTCAATTTGAGGAAGAACCCTTACAGGAAATTACGAATGATCTATTTGATTTGGAATTTATTCCCGAGGATGAGGTTATCTCTGTCCTCTCGGAAGAGTTTAACATTGTCCTACTCGAAACCGACCTGTTTGAAATGACAATAGAAGATATCAAATCTGTTGAGGATATAGTGGTAACTGATGAAGGAAAATACCTGATCTTTTCCAAGGAATCTTCGCTTGCAGAAGAATTTAGAACAAAATTTTCCGAAGCGGTGAAAAATGGCAAACCATACTTTTACTGGAAAAACAGGAAATTTTCAACTGATAAAAAATAAAATCGATAAAAAAAGCCCTTTCCTGTTTTTGCAGAAAAGGGCATCCCCATTTATCACGAAACAAGAGTGATTCCTACACATTTTGAGCTATGTGGACCTTCAGCAGTCAATCTCTTACCAAATATACCTCAGGAAATGGAATATTTTATTCATTCGATATTTTATACTCAACGTCCGTTGTGGTTCATCCTTACCGGTAAATATTTTTCCACGAAAATATGATGGAAAGAAGACCTCCACAACCTTTCTTTCCATCATTCGGGATTCCCCGCATATTTAATGATCTGTGTAAATAGCTGGCTTACAGTTTATTATCGGATTTTCATTTATAAACTTTAAAAACAATATTTTGTTTTATATTTTATTGAATACTATATAATATTCCTATTTACTCATGATTATTACTCATTCCCTTGTGATTTTTACTTCTATGATTCTTTGTATGTTGTCTCGAAAATATAAAAAACAATCACGTGAGTTTCTCTTTAAACTTTTGACTATAATTCTGATATTTTTATTACCCTTTTTGAATTTCATTCTGTCAGGAAATCATTTATTTATCCATTATATCATCCTTGGTTTGCTCTTTTCAATTTGCGGTGATATCTTATTAATGTTGAATAGGAAGTACTTTATTTTCGGGTTGATAAGTTTCCTCTTTACTCACCTTTTTTATATCTCAGCACTCCATTCCATAAACCCATTTACTTTTTCATGGATTGTGATAATTTTTATATTATTGTGGTTTTTATTTATTCGTCAAACCTTCCCCTCTGTAACTCACTCTCAAAAACCTGCTGTCCTGATTTATAGCTTGGTCATTGGTATCTTATTCTGGCAGGGATGTGAACTACTTCTTTTTCGTGTTACGATTCAAACCCTATTGTTATTTATCGGAATTACATTGTTTTTGATCTCGGACTGGATGCTTGCGGAAAATATATGCAAGTCATCCCAAAAATTTGGGTTTGTAAAACTCCCGATTTATTTCACGGGACAGTGGGTGATAGCAGTTTCAACGATTGTAAATTAAAATATCACCCTGAATCATAAAGCGAAGTGGAATGTTACCTGTCATTCTCACAAAAGTGGGAATCCAGTGAATAGATATAGTTTAAATCCGTTTATTTTTTGTGATTCACATATTTTCTGGATACCCGGTCGAGCCGGGTATGACAGAAGATATTTTAGGTGATTTACTACTAATCTTGTCATTTCCAATTTGGTTGGGAATCAAGTAGATATACATAGTTATAATCCGAATAATGTTTCATGGATAACCTACGTTTTATGGACTCCGGTTCTCCGCTTCACTCCGGCAGGAATGATAATTATTAATTAAGCAACACCATTTTTCGGGTTTGTATATTTTGTCCTGCTACAATTCTATACAAATAAACTCCTGCACCCACAGGGTTTCCGACTCTGTCGGTTCCATTCCACTGCACCGATTTTATTCCCGGTTCCTGAGTGGATTTTACCAGTTGAGCTATTTCATTCCCCAACATATCGTAAATCGTCAAAGTTACCAACGATTGTTCCGGTAAATCATAGCGTATAGTTGTAATAGGATTAAATGGATTGGGGTATGCCTGTGACATGGAAAAAGTATTCGGTGAAATGGAATTTGTGTTTTTCCTCAAAATAAACTGTTCAGAATTTGAAACCAAAGTGAT
>CAZSIH010000047.1:0-14472 GCA_964606925.1 uncultured bacterium | reverse complement strand
AAATTCAGAATCTGTATCATTCAGAAATTTTATTGAATTCCATTTTCAAATTAATGTTTTTTGCACCTGTCGTCAAGGCTCCTACAGATATCGCTTCTATTCCAGTTGCAGCATATTCTTTCAATGTCTCCAAAGTAATTCCACCGGAAGCTTCTAAAAAAACATTATTCCTCGAATTATTTTTCACAAGATCAATTGCTTGTACAATTTCATTTGGGGTCATGTTATCTAAAAGGAAGCCGTTTATTTCATATTCCAGACCTTCCCTTAGTTGATCTAATCTATCTACTTCCAATTCGATTGGTATAGAACCGTTCAACTGTTTTATATTTTCCAAGGCTGGCTTCACCCCGCCTGAGGCCAAAAGGTGATTATCTTTAATCAATACTGCAGACTTTAAATCCAAACGATGATTAAATCCACCTCCAACAGCTACTGCATATTTTTCAAACAACCGTAAACCCGGTGTCATTTTTCGAGTATCCAATATTTTACATTTATATTGATTTGCAATTTCTGAATATTTTTTTGTGAGGGTTGCAATTCCACATAATCTCTGCATCAAATTCAAAACAACCCTTTCTCGTGACAGAAGTGTTCTTGCCGAACCCATACATGTTGCCAATACTTCACTTTTTTGAGCATATTGTCCATCTTTTATTTTTAGTTCTACAGATATTTCATCCGGAAAACAACTTTTTAGAAATGAAATTCCTGCCACAACACATTCTTCTTCAGTAATAATTTTGGCTTCCATTTTGACTGTTTCACTGATGGTAGTGAGGGTAGTTATATCTTCATCACTTTTATCTTCTAATAAAAACAATTTCATTTTTTCCCTGACATAATCAGCAGAAAGTGATGTTAAATTGGAGTAAGGAGTTTGGATGGGTTGGCTTTCCTCCATCACAGACATTGGAGTCTTCCACCATCCACCGGTAAATTTATTCCGTTTATATATCCGGCATATTCAGATGCTAAAAAAGCGATAGCATACGCCATTTCTTCCGGCTCAGCGATCCTCCCAGCAGGAATATTTTGAGTCCATTCTTTTTTAACCTCACTGGAATCTATACCACTTTTTTTCGCAATTGAATTGAAAAGAGAATCCAGTCTATTGGTATTCGTAGCTCCAGGGAGAAGATTATTGACTGTGATTCCGAATGGAGCCACCTCTCCCGCCAATGTCTTCGACCAACTTGCAACCGCCCCCCTGATTGTATTCGATACTCCCAATCCTTTGATGGGTTGTTTCACAGAAGTGGAAATGATATTGATAATGCGCCCATATTTCTCATTTTTCATTCCGGGAATTAGTGCCTGAGCTAAAACCTGATTGCAAATCAAATGTTTGTTAAATCCATCTAAAAAATCATTAGGTTTTGCTGAAGAGATTTCCCCGGGTGCTGGACCTCCCGTATTATTAATCAAAATGTGAACGGGGGGAATTCCTTCTACATATTCAACAACCATCTTTTTAAGATTGTGCGGACCTGAAAAATCGGCACATAAATAATCATGGGATTGCCCATTGGAATCAGATAGTTCAGATCTAGTATTCTCTAATGATTCTCTGTTTCTTGCTACGAGAATAACTTCAGCACCCAATTCAGCAAATAGTAATGCTGTAGATTTTCCCATCCCTTGGGTACTACCACAGACTACTGCTCTTTTCCCCGAAAAATCGAAATTCATTTTGTATCCATGGTATGTGAGTAATAAAAACCCAGTTTCATTTGTACTTCTTTCGGTAGAACCGGCAGTTTGGACCGGGGGAGAAAAAAAGTAGTGAGATTGGTGAAGTCACTGAATACCTTATGCTTCTCAACCGTGGCCCGCAAATAGCTGTACCCGGATGACCCTCCGGTGCCTGTTTTCCTGCCGATCATGCGATGAGCCATCAGGGCATGTCTATATCGCCAAGATGTTAAATATTCGTCCATGTCAATTAATCCTGTTAACAGGCGATAGGGGAGATAAAGTACCGGTTGATCTCTGTATAAAAAAATGAGGAGAGCTGCCTGCATAGCTTTATATGAGAGATTCCTTTGCCCTGATCTTACCAATTCATCGTGTTTTTTTTCTTCAATAATTGCCTCAAAATTCTTCCGGGTGTTCTCATAATTTTTCTCCATCCGTAATTTATCTTCTTGAGATAACTCTCCGGATTCCAGGGAGTGTTCCTGCTTCCTCAAATTTTCATCTACTGCGACTCTGTAGGAATCCCAGAAACTGAATCCGTCAAAGTCCAAAAAAGGTGTTCGTTCCAGCCATCTGTTCACGCCATCGAAAAGGGAAGGATTGTTATCCGCATCTTTAAGATTTGTTCTCTGCTCATTATTTAATGCGCTGGAATATGCCTGTTTTTCAAATAGAATCCGCTTATCTTTTTCTAACCCCATCTTAATTTCCAGAAGTCTGAATTGAACACTTTGAAATCCCGATGCAGGAGCCAGCAGATCCCTGAATTCCAGAAAGTCCGCCGGGGACATGGTTTCAAGAACTGCTACCTGTGCTATCATTATTTTTTGTATCTCAATGATTCGTTCGAAGCGGGATACAATGACTCCCATATGCCGTTCGTTTATGGAATCCTCCTGAAATAACCTGAGTACCGAATCCAATTCATGAAGGATTTGCTTAAACCATAGTTCATAGACTTGGTGAGTGATGATGAACAAGACTTCATCATGGGCAAGGGATCCTGTTTCCCCGCTTTTCGGTTTTTGGAGAGATAATAATTCAGGAATTTTTAAATAGTCCTGATACGTAATTTGTTTCGATTTTGATTTCATTTCATAAAGAAAACAGCAGAACGGACGAGAAATTTAATTTGAGAGGCTAAAGTGAAAAAAGCAATTATTTAAATAGAAACATTCTCATCCTGAAAAGGTTTTGAGAAAGTGATAATCTGAACCTTATGTTATGAGAGCGAATCCATTGAGAAGGGAAAAAGGAGTGTTATTTACTTTTCTTCTTGAGTAGCGAAGCGTTATCGAAAGAGGACGAACACCTCTCGAAAACATCCCAATAAAAAAATCGGGATTACTCAAGGGAACATGAATATCGTTAAGATTGTGGAAAAATTACTTTGTGATCTTACCTACTTTATTGATACTATTTTCAGTAATTCCTGAGGTTTGACAATAGATATTTTATGAGAAGGAGTTGGATAATAATCTTTTGTATTGAACATGGTCAAATAGTCGGCTTTTGCTTTGATTGCTCCAGCTAAAATGGGAGCATCCTTTTTTTCTGCAAATGGCATTGCATTTTGTACGTCCCGGTTTGATGGGTCACTTATTGTTAAATAGCTCTTTTTTACAATTTTGTTAAATGAAGCCAGTGCAGAAGGAAGTTTTTTATGAATATTTCTCCTGCATTCTTCCAGAACTTGTGGTGAAATATAACCCTGTATAAAACCCAACTCCGCGATCTGAAGAATTAAAAAGCTGGCACCTTTTTGAGAAAATGATCCGGAAATAATGACATCAGAATCTATGAAAACCTTTAATTGAGGAGGCGAACTCAATTCGTATTAAATTTTTTCCGTTCCTCTGCGATGCCCTGAATTAATTCTTCTAACCCTACTCCACTCTTGTCCATGAGGGTTTCAATTTCCCTTACCAATTTTGGAAGAACCGAGGCTTTTGGACTGATGAGAATTCCTTCTCCTATTTCAATTAGTGTAAGGGGATCACCCTCATCTAATATGTATTTATCCCTTATTTTTTTTGGGAGAGTTAAAGTCCCCCGCTTTCTCATTTGTAATGTAGTACTCATTTCTGTATTCCCCCCGATGCTGATATTGGTAGAGTTTTGAACACTGTCATCTCTTGTTTGACAAAGAATCCATCAATAAAACATTAATGAACTCAACCAGATGAATGCGGAATACCCAGCTATTATCATGGTTTCATCGAGAGTTGTTTTCACGGGAGTTGCAGAAAAACATTTACGGTACCAAATTGCATCCAAGCTTAAAATCTTCCGCTAAAATAAAAAATATCGTTTTTAATTTTCACCCAACCACAAACACAACTTTCACTTTGTGATGTTTCTTTTTGTGTTTTTTAGAATACATATTTCTTAGAAACCGCTTTTCTTTTTTCGTCAGTTTTCCGTGGTGATGAACGTGGACATGAACGGTTTTTCCTCTGGTTTCAGGAATTACTTTGACAATGCGGTGATTGTAATGTTTTTCATAAATCACATGGTCAGGTTGGGACGAAGCGCAACCATTCAGTAGAATTACGGTTGAAAGAAAGATCGGAATTAATAAGTGTAATATTTTCATGATTTTCTCCATTTTTGCATTCTTTGACACTTTTACAAGTGTTTAGTTAAGATGTAAACCGTTGAAACGGTTATTTCAATTTCTGTTCGGCTAACCCACGACTTAAGTCGTGGGTTGCCGGTATTTGCAATATTATTTAACTATTTTAATGGTTTTTCAATTGATGCAAATTTTTCAATACTGAGTGATGGTGATGCTTTTATTTGGATAAAACACCAAATTTAGCTTTCAGCTTTTCATCACCGCAGGAATGATCCAGTGAAACAGCAGTTTTATAATGATGTTTTGCTGAATTCATTTTTTTCATTGTTAAATACAATTTACAAATTAATATGTGAACCAATGGATAATAAGGATTGGTTTCCAGCGCACAGAAAAAATGAACTTCCGCCGAATTATAATCCTTTTTTCTCTGGTAAAATTTCCCCAATTCAATATTCGCTCCTGCATGGTGAATGTCTCGTTCAACACATTGGATGAAATATTGGTGAGCTTTTTTGTATTTTTTGTTTTTCGATTGAATCTGTGCTAAATGATAAAATACATCCCCGTTCAGGGGATCCAATGATTTTGCATCTGAAAATAATTGATTCGCTTTATTAAATTCTTTTTTGTCAAAATGATAAATACCCATTTCAATAAGCAGGTTTGATAAGTGCCTTTTCTGTTCCAACTCCCTGAAAAACATTTTCCTTACTAATCCGAACAGGTTTTGATCTGCATAATTTTCCTGTTGTTTTGCTGAAATAAGAATTACCTGTTTATCAATAAATATCGCCTTTTTTAAATGTTTTTTAAATTGTAAAAAATCAGCATTTTTCTTGTACTCTCTAGCAAGAATGACATGTGCATCAGAAAATTCAGGATTACATTGAATGGCTCGAAGTAAATGATGCATGACTCTATTCATGCTGTTTTTCTATCTCTGTATAATAATGCCAGGCGGTAATGGGCTTTAGCGTAACTCTGGTTCAGCTCAATCGCTTTCAACAAATGATTTTCCGCATCCACAAGGTTTCCCTCCTCTTCCAGAAGCAATGCTATGTGGTAGTGTATTTTTGGAAATGTTGGATCCAGTCTCAGTGCTTCTATATAATGTTTTTTAGCTTTCTCTAATTCTTTTTTAATGATTAAAGTCCCATCTTTTTTCAGCCTTTTTCCCGAACTGAGCAAATTCGCTAAATGATAATGTGCCAGCAGAAATTTCGGATCAATGTCAATAGCCGTGAGATAGCATTTCCTGGCATCAGCATAATCTCCGGGGTCATTCAATATCTGACCTAAATGGTAATAAGCTTCAGTAAAATTTTGATCCGTTTCGATGGTTTTTTCCATGTATGCTTTTGCTTCTTCCATCACATTTAATTTTTTCATTAATAAACCAAGATGATAGGATGCATCACGGTGCTTATGGTTTCTTGCCAGGACTTTTAAGTAATTTTCCTTTGCAGTTTCGTAATCATTTTTCTCCTCAAAAAATCGAGCCAAATAATAATATGCATCCTCGAATTCTGAATTGAATTTGATTGTTTTGTTCAGGTGGGCAATTCCTTTTTCAATTTCATTATGTTTCTTCAAAAGTAATCCTAAATGAAAATGAGTCAGGTAACTTTTAGAAAAATGAGTTAGTGAACGGTTAAAGAATTTTATTGCATCCTTTTCTTTCTTCAACGCCTTCGAGACCAATCCTAAATGATAAAGCGCTTTTGAAAACCTTGGGTTTTGTTTTACAGCTTTTTTAAGATGTTTTTCTGCAGGTCCGTATTCCTCCATATCTGCATAGATCATCCCGAGGCGCAGGTGAGCTTTCGAATACTTATCATTGTTTTTCAATACATTTTTAAAACAGGTAACTGCATAATCTTTTTCCGGTTTTGAAAGTAAGGTTCCGTCATTATCTTTTTGAAGACCGGTCATGACCAGTTTCCCTAAATAATAATGAGCATCCTCAAAGTCCGGTTTTATATCTATTGCCGTCTCATAACTCTTTTTTGCCCGGTCATACTCCTCCGGATCTTTCAATAACATTGCAAGTTCAAAATAGGCTTCGGTAAAATTCTGGTTTGCTTCAATCGCTTTTCCAAAATGTTCGGTAGCTTCCTCAATTTTATTCGTTTTTTTCAAGAAAAGTCCGTATTTAAATTGAATTTCAGGATCATCAAATTTAATGGTAACCGCTTTCTCAAATTGGTTCCTTGCTGACTTGTTTTTCTTGAACTTCGCCGCAATCAATGCCAGTTTAAAAAAACCGTCGGCATGATTTTCATTTAATTTGACAACCTTTTTAAATTCCTTTTCCGCACTTTTTAAATCCCCTTCGTTCATTAGGAGACAACCCAATTCGTAATGTGCATCTATAAATTTAGGATTTATTTTGATTGCCTCTATAAGATGAGATTTCGCATCTTGCCTGATATGTTTTTTCCTCACTTTCCCGGATGTTGGTTTTTGTACCCTTTTTGCCATTTTACCTGTGTTTTTTTCTATTTGGTTTTCATCACCCATACACCATCCCATTCTCCTTTAGGCGGATTCTTTTTCATGTAATCACATCTCTCCACATACATTTTGGAACATATGTCTTCAGGGTTTCCTTTTAATCCTTCCTGAAATAATTTTTTAGCGTCATCCCAACGGGCATCCTTATAATATTCCACACCATTGTTGAAATTGCCCACTACTTCTATCATATTTGGAAATGTCTCTTTGTTGTGATAGTCTAACACCTCAAATATGCTGACAGGGGTAGTCTTCCCTTTCACAATGACCTTATCAATTTCTCGTGTTCGATATGTGGCTTTCAATTCATCAAATGTATATTTACTGATGATGATGCGGACCCCATATTGTTTACAGGCACTTTCCAGCCGGGCAGCGAGATTCACCCCGTCTCCAATTACGGTATAATCCATCCGTTTTGGAGATCCAATATTTCCCGAAACGATCATGTCCGTATTCACACCCATTCCATGGTCAATGGGAATTTGCCCTGCTTTTACCCGGGCTTCATTCAACACATACAGATCCTCCATCATTTTGATAGCCGCACGAACACCTCTGTCCGGGTCGTCATCATGAGGAAATGGTGTTCCAAACACTGCCATAATTGCATCACCGATAAATTTGTCCAGCATTCCGCCTTCTCCCTGAATACAATCCACCATGATGGTAAAATATTCATTTAGAAGAGAAACGGTTCCGGTAGCTCCCAAAGACTCTGTAAGTGTAGTAAAACTGCGAACATCAGAAAATAAAACTGTCCCGATACTTTCCTTTCCGCCCATGATATCATCTTCAGATTCATCCAGAAGTTTGTCAGCTAACCCCGGATCCATGTAGCGTGACATGGTGGACTTCATCCGTTTTTCACTGCTAATATCCTCAATCATAATCAGCGAACCCAAGGATTCATTTTCCATTCCCAGTAATGGCAAAACACTGATATTTGCTGACACAGTTTCTCCGGAAAATTCCAGTTCCACATCCATAAAGGTTTCTTCACCTTTTTCCTTTGGTTCGTCCTCATCATCTTCATCCTGTGGTTCCTCACCTTGAATTTTTTCCGTCAGCCATTCATTTGGACCTGTAAATAATTCTTTAATTTCCTGCCCAATTACTTCTTTCAATTTCCCTATTTTTAAAATATTCAGTCCTGCAGGATTACAAGTGACGATCTTACCGTCTTCGTCAACGGTTATGACACCATTAGACATGGAAGATAACATTCCCTGACTGTAATTTTTTTCGTTTTGGACATCATTGAATAACTTCGCATTTTCAATTGCCATGGAAATTTGGGATGTAAACGCTTCTAATCTTTTTTGATCCTCATCATTAAAAGGACCCTCCCGTTTATTCAAAACCTGACAGACACCGATCCGCTTCCCTTCCTTATTTATGACCGGCGTACAGAGAATGGATCGGGTGAAATATCCAGTAGTTCGGTCGAATCCCGGATTAAATCGTAAATCAGCGTAGGCATGGGGAATATTCAAGGGAGTACCGGACATAAAAACACTTCCTGCTATTCCTAAATGATTTGGAAATCGAATCACATTTTTCCCGAGTCCTTCTACCACTTCAGTATATAATTCATTGGTTTTCTCATCATTAATGAATAATGTAGATCGTTCTGCATTCAGCATTTTTGTAACAGTGCCGATTATTCTTTGCAATAAGGGTCCCAATTCCAATTCGGATGAAACCTGGGAAACGATATCTAAAAATTCCAATTCCTGTTTTCTGGATTTTTCAATTTGTTCTATGATGATATTTCCCTGAATGGCAATAGCGGCTTGTTTTGTCATCGCTTCCAATATCGCCAGATCTGTGTCGGTAAATTGTCCATTTATCTTATTTAAGATTTGGGATACGCCGATCACCTCACCACTTACAGTTTTTAATGGTGCGCATAAAATGCTTTTGGTTCGATATCCTGTCCTCATGTCAACGGACTTGTCAAACCGATCATCTTTATAAGCATCAAGAATGATCGCTCCCTCTTTATGTGTAAATACCCAGCCGGCAACACCTTTTGTATTCATGATACGAATTTCACGGCGGAAATTCCCTTGAGCAACCCGGGAATATAATTCCTGGGAATTTTCATCATTCAAGAATATGGTTCCTCTCTCACCTCCAATTGCAGATGTGGTGATCTCAACTAATGTTTCCAACGCATCATCCAGGTTTTGACTGGCTGCCATATCATTGGTGATTTTCAATAAGAGTTCATTGAATTTTTCTTTTCTTGTCAGGGAATGAGTCCCGGACCTTGTTTGTGTACTAGGCATAAGCTTTTTCCAGTTTTTTTCTTAAATTAATTATCGTATCTTTTAGTTGAAGGATTTGTCCCTCAAATTCAAGACCTTTTTTATCAATTCTGTCCGATAGAGAAAACCTGTCTCTCTCCATTTCGTTTCGCAGAGCATCCACTGTATTCTTCAATTGACGGTTCTCGTCATTCACCTTGCTTACCTTCTGCTGGATTCGATCCTCTTCACCAATTCGGGAACGCTCCAGATTATCCCGTAAGGAATTTACAGTCTCCTTCAACTGATTGATCTCATCATTGGCTGTGGATACGGCTCTCTGGACTTCCTCATCCTTGGACACTTTCGTCCGTTCCATTTCATTTCTCAGAGCATCAACTGTACTTTTTAACTGACGGTTTTCGTCATTCACTTTACTTACAACTTGCTGGATCCGATCCTCTTCACCAATTCGGGAACGCTCCAGATTATCCCGTAAGGAATTTACAGTCTCCTTCAACTGATTGATCTCATCATTGGCTGTGGATACGGCTCTCTGGACTTCCTCATCCTTGGACACTTTCGTCCGTTCCATTTCATTTCTCAGAGCATCAACTGTACTTTTTAACTGACGGTTTTCGTCATTCACTTTACTTACAACTTGCTGGATCCGATCCTCTTCACCAATTCGGGAACGCTCCAGATTGTCCCGTAGGGAATTCACTGTTTCTTTCAATTGCTTGATCTCATCATTGGCTGTGGATACTGCTCTCTGAACTTCCTCATCCTTTCCAACTTTCGTCCTTTCCATTTCATTTCTCAGAGCATCCACTGTATTCTTCAATTGACGGTTCTCGTCATTCACTTTACTCACTGCCTGTTGGATTATCTCTTCCTTTCCGACATTAGCTTGTTCGAGGGTATTTCTTAAATTATTTACAGTGTCCTTTAGTTGGTTTATATCATCATTATAGAATTTTTTAACAGTCTGAACCTTCTCTTCTTCACTAATTTTTGATTTTTCAAGCTCATCCCTTAGAACATTTATTGTTTGTCTTAAATATTGTAATTCCAATTCAAACAATCCATCAGATTTTGTCTCAATAACTTGGAAAGCTGTGTTCATTTTTTATCCTCAAAATTTTCATTTTTCCAATCAGCATACCAATCCAAATTTATATTCTCGTCTTTTTCCACAGGTGTAGAAGTTTCTATATCTTTCTTTTTACGTTTAATTTTAGGTTCATTTAAATCTGAATTTTCATTTTGGACTATATCTTCATTGTTTACTTTTTTTAAAATATATGCGGTAGCTTTGATTTTTCCAATTGTTTGAATTGCATCAATCAAAAGTTTTTCTCTCTGGATAAATTCCCAACTTAATATTTTTCCTTTCTCTATTTTTATCCGTTTAATAATTTGTTTGTTTTTCAAATTTTTTAAATAGAATGATATTGTCTTTTCAGATCCGATTTGAATTTCCCTTTGTTTTCCTTCCCACCAGAATCTTCCTTTTATATACCGTTTTGATTTTTGTTTTTTCAATGAAATGGATACTTGTTTATCATTGTAAATAATATTATCCATTCTGGTTGTTGTTCTTTTAATATCATTCACTGTTTGTTTCAAATCATTGTCAACTTTTGTTTTCTGCCTAATCAGCATTTCCTTCTTTTTTAAGAGATGTACTGATTTTCTGGTTAATTGCTCCAATATTAATGCAATATCATTTTTTGATATTGAAGAATTCCCGACCCATTGTTGACAATCAAAGATATTTTGTACAGTTTCTTGTCTATTCATTTGTTATTAATTCTGAATAGTTATCCCTTATAATTATAAATAATAACATAGGGCAATATACTGCAATAACTTTAAACACAAACATTTTATTTATTACTAAATCATAATAAATGATATCCCACTATAATTTTATTATTATAATGGGGATATATTCTATTTTATTGATGAAATTATTTTATCCCTTAACAGAAAACTAATTCTCCAATCAGGAATGAAATAAAACTTTACTTATTTATTTCATTAAACCAGTTTATAAAGGAATGCAGATTCGGTAAAACAACAGATCCAGTTGCCATCAGTCTTTCCTGACTTGTATGCCCATGAGAGATTAATATACATTGCATTCCTAAATTTATTGCTACTTCATGGTCATGAATTGTATCCCCGATGAATAATACATTTGAAGGGTTAAGGGCTTTTTCATCGAGCAATTCGGTTACAGTATCTTCCTTCCCATAAGCATAATGATTATCCTGACCGATGATGTGTTCGAAATAATGCCCGATTTTATGGTAAACCATCAATTTATCCAGCATTCTCTGAGTTGCGGCTGAAACTAGAGACTGACCAACAGGTGAATCCTGAATTGTTTTTAATACATTGATTGATCCGTCATGAAGCTTTGGATTGTATTGATTAAATGTGTATTCATTAATAAACTCTGTTCCTACTTTTTTAAATGGATCCTTCTCAAAATTAAAGCCCAGCAATTTATAATACTCAATTACGGGAAATGTGAATATATCCAAATAATATGATGTTGTGATTTGAGGAAGTTCATATCGGTTTAAAACTGTATTTATAGATTGGACCGATAACCACACATCATCCAAAAGAGTCCCGTTCCAATCCCAAATTACATGTTCACATTTCATTTCGATTCCATCTTTTTCCGGCAATAGATTACAGAATTATTCATTAATTTTCAAACCTTTGTTATGCCCAATATTCATTTAATTGACCGATTGACAAAAAGATTAACCAATCCTCTTCCGGGTCATGGATTCCATCCAGCACATAAATTTATTAAATCCAATGGAACACTTCCCGTATCGAGGGAGAAATCTTTTTTTAAACCAGCAGCTGTTCTAATTTTACTTTTTCCAAAAGACCAATTCATTCATTTTTTCTTAACAAAAAGAACCGATATAGTGGAACATCATAAGAATCAAATTTCCCTGCCGGGAGGTGCAAAGGAAAACGGAGAATCCATACAGGATACTGCACTCAGGGAAACCTTCGAAGAATTAGGAGTTGAATTAGACTCAGATGCTATAATCGGGAAATTGACACCGTTTAATATTCCTGTTTCCGGATTCCGTGTCCACCCTTTCATTGCCTGGTGTGATTTCATCCCCAATATAAAGCAGGATCCATCTGAGGTAGAACAGGTATTAATTCCATCAATATATTCATTGCTGAATGATTCAAATAATTATACAGAATCAAGACAGTATAACGGTACGAATTATTCTGCACCATATTTTCAATTCCCCGAAGGAAAAGTGTGGGGGGCTACCGCTATGATCTTATCCGAATTAAAATGCATCCTGAAAGAAACGAATTGAACCGCATCGGTATTGATTTGGGTGGGACAAAAATTGAGGGTATTTTGCTTAATTCAAATGGTGAAGAAATTTCACGGAAAAGAATTCCAACAATAAGAGAAAAAGGTTATAATTCCATTCTGGAACGCATGGTTACTCTTATTAATTCTCTGAGAAACACAAGCAATACAAAGGTCTCAATCGGTGTGTGTACTCCCGGATCTATTTCTCCAGCAACCGGAGTCATGAAAAACAGCAATACTCAGTGTCTTATAGGAAAACCGTTAAAGGATGATTTAGAAGACAGGTTGAATCAAAAAATATGTATGGAAAATGATGCAAACTGTTTTGCACTTGCAGAAGCAGTTTTAGGAGCGGGAAAAGAAAACAGCGTTGTCTTTGGTGTTATTATGGGTACGGGAGTTGGGGGAGGAATTATACTAAACGGAAAAATTCATCGAGGAAGGCATTTTATTGCAGGAGAATGGGGACACCATTCCATTGAAGAAAACGGAAGGGAGTGCTATTGTGGAAACAAAGGATGCATTGAAGCTTATATCAGCGGTCCAGCTCTTGAAAAAAGATGGAGAGATTTAACAGGTGAAGAGAAACAATTAGAATATATTATCCCATTGAATAATGATAATAATTATAGGGATATATATTCAAAATGGAAAAGTGAATTCCTGAATTATTTTGGACATTCTCTTGCTAATATTGTAAACATTCTGGATCCGGATGTTATCGTATTTGGAGGGGGACTTTCCAATATTGATTTTCTTTATGATGAAGGAAAACAAGCAATATATGATTATGTTTTCAGTGATGTGATAAATACTCCCATCATAAAAAATAAACTGGGTGATACCGCTGGAATATTCGGAGCTGCATTATTCGGTGAAATCGGTTAATGAAATTTTCCCGCTGGCTGAATTCACTTTCTCCCGCTGATCAACTTTCCATACTCATAATATTTCTACTGTCCTGTTTACTCTCATTTGCACTGATTAAAATAGGTCTAAATCGGTATAATGAATATCGAAAATCGCAACCATTTGCACCTGCAATGCAAATGAGTCCATTCGGATTTTTTGCTGTTGCCATACCTGTTATGGTAATAGTTTATTTGGTTTTTGGTCAAGTACTCACCCGATTTCTAGTAGGGATTGGAATTTAATATTCCTGGAAAATTCTGGATGCTTCCAACTACCAAAAAAAAATTATTTCTTTTTCTTCCTCATCATTTTCATCGTCTTCCATACCATTTTCGGTAATTTGTCCAGATCATTAAATTGACCGGCTCCTTTCACCCATTCTCCTCCATCAATTGTGATGACCTCTCCATTAATATATCCGGCATAATCACTCATGATATATGAAGCAAGATTTGCCAATTCAATATGTTCTCCAAATCTCTTTAATGGAATACGGTTTTTCATCCTTTTTTCAATTCCAAATCCTGGCGGTACTAATCGTTTCCAAGCTCCTTTTGTAGGAAAAGGCCCCGGTGCAATGGCATTGGTCCTAATCCCGTATTTTCCCCATTCAGACCCTAAAGAACGGGTCATTGCCAAAACTCCTCCTTTTGCAGCAGCGGAAGGTATAACATATCCGCTTCCCGTCCAGGCATAGGTGGTCACAATATTCAAAATACTGCCGCTTTCCGATTGTATCATTTCTTTTCCCGCTGACAAAGTAAAATTAAATGTTCCACCCAGCACAATATCTGTTACAGCCTTGAATCCACCTGGAGTCAAATTTTCCGTCGGGGAAATAAAATTACCTGCGGCATTGTTCACTAATCCGTCAATGGCACCGAAAGTTTCTTTTGTCTTCTGAACTACACGGCCAACGTCTTCCGGATTTCTTACGTCACCTGCTATGGGGAGGACAGAAATTCCTGCGGATTTCATCTCTTCAGCAGTTTCATCCAGCACATCCTGCTTACGGCTGGTGATTACGATTTTAGCACCTAATTCACCAAACCGCATCCCCATAGACTTCCCCAGTCCAGTTCCTCCACCGGTAATGATAATGTTTTTGTCCTTTAATAAATCTGCTTCAAACATGCTTG
>CAZSIH010000046.1:13556-15144 GCA_964606925.1 uncultured bacterium | reverse complement strand
ATCATGAGAGCCGTCCCGGAATAACCGGGATCGGATTTGCAGGAAACGGTTACTTTGTATCTCTTTTCATTTTGTATTCCCATGAGTTCCAATTTGAAAAACCCCTTCTCCCTGGATTGTTGTGAGGGTCCTTCTCCCGGTTTCGGTAAAACGGTGTTTTTCAAAATCCAGCGGGAAAATCGAAAATAGAGGAGTGCAATGATGAGCCCCAGCCCCAATCTACCCATCTCAGCTTTGATTCTGGAAAAAGGTCTGATTGGATATGTGGAGACTTCATCATAAATAAAATCCTGTCCATATTTAAAATTGAGCAAGGCATTGGTTCTTCTCACAACTGCTGAGTTAAAACTGGACATGATAAAGGGTCCCGTCCATCTTTCAATGGTGTCGTCCCACTCAATTTTTTTTAGGTTTGGTTGCTTTGGTCCCGGTGGAATTCCATTTGGATAGAGAGCAAAGGGATTTTTCAATATTTTCCTGATGGATTTGTCTTTTGCTCTCTTCATAAGCTCCAGTATGCTGGCAATGGTTCCTCCGCTGACACCTCCCTTCATTTTTTTTACATAAAGCCTGATTTTATTTAAAGGCATTCCTGTTTCATTCAGAGAATGTTCCTGGAGCATCAGGACACCCAGATCAGATGGCACAGAATCAAATCCGCATGAATGTACAATTTTTACTTTTGAAGAAACTGCAGAATCGTGAAATTTTTCCATAGATTGATGAATGAATGGAATTTCCCCGGTGAGATCACAATAATGAGTTTTTGTCTGGACACAGGCATCAACAAGCGACAGACCATATTTTAAATAAGGTCCTACAGTTGTTAAAATAACATTGGTTTTTGATGTAATATTTTTAAGCGATTCAAGATCAAAACTATCCCCGGTTAAAATCTGTAAATCCTTTGGATGTTCGATTTTTAGGTCATCTCGAACTATTTCCAGTTTTTCACGGTTTCGTCCGGCAATCGCCCAACGAATGGGAGCAGTGTCACCAAACCCATATTTTCCAATCAGGTATTGACACACCAATTTTCCGGTAAAACTGGATGCACCCCAAATCACAATATCAAATTCTCTTTTTTTCATGATATAAGCAATTTAATTTATAGAATTTTGGTTTGTCGTATTTAAATACATTTTTCTAATAATTTTTTTTCTATATTCTGTACTTCTATGAATTGGATACAAGATAATTTAATACTGTTTTTAAGGAACCCTTTAATACAAAGTGTCTTAATTGTCATTGGTGCTGTCATTGTTGCAAAGATCACTGATGTGTTTTTCACCAGGATTTTCAGACGGTTAGTATCTAAAACCAAGACAAGTTTGGATGATAAAATAATAGACCTTTTACATCGTCCGATTTTTTATTCCATCATTTTTATCGGTCTTTCAATTGCAGTCAAACGAATTGGTTTACCTGATTATATTGATTATGCAGTAGTGGGGATATTCAAGACCATCACTATTTTGATCTGGTTTGTTATTTTAACCAGAATTTTTGTTATTTCAATGGAATGGGCGTCCAATCGTACTTCCAGCAGACTTTTACAAAATAAGACTCTCCCATTATTCAATAATTT
>CAZSIH010000046.1:0-13456 GCA_964606925.1 uncultured bacterium | reverse complement strand
TCCACTTCAATGAGTTTTTGTGAGGATAAACCCCAATTATTTTAGATGTTTACTCCTTAATATAAACATCGTAGTAAATGGATGTAAAATTGAAAATGTATTGGAAAACTTACCCCGTCATTTATGGCGGGGATTTGAAAGAATACAAAATCAAAGGGGTTTTAACCCCATTTTAGAATTGACTCAGGAATGAAGAAAAATAAATGAAAAATACCCTCATTTCATTTCTTTTATTTGTTTGTCTTGTCTATTCTCAAGATAATTCTACTTGGGACATTATTCAATCTGAAATATTAGACCAAAACTGCACCATGGGCTGTCATGTTCAGGGTTCGTCCTTTGCGGAACAATCCAATTTGATTTTAACGGAAGATGTAGCATATACTCAACTGGTGAATGCATTCCCCCATAACTCAGCCGCAATGTCCGATGGACTTTTGAGAGTGGGAACGGAAGGTCTTCCCAGTTTGTACACCAGTTTCCTGTGGGAGAAAATTAACGCTCCGGGTCATGAGCATTTTTATACCGACCATCCCTATTACGGCTCCATCATGCCTCTGGGACTTCTGGTTTTGACGAATGGTGAACTTGATTTCATCAGGGAGTGGATTCTTGGAGGTGCTCCGGAAGAGGGCGAAATTGCGGATACATTTTTACTGGAGGATACCACTCGATACGAACCACCGCTTTTTGAAATTCCGCCACCTCCGGAAAATGGAATTCAGTTTCAAGTGGGTCCTTTTGAGATATCCTCGGGACTTGAAAGAGAATTTTTTTATTACTATCCGGTTGAAGAATCTGAGGATATTTTTATTGAAAGGGTAGAAGTTATCATGCGTCCCGGAAGCCACCATTTTATTGCCTATACTTTTGCACAAAACATGCCCGATGCGCTGTACCCTGAACCTTTTGTCTATCGGGATATTAGAGATGAAAATGGTAATTATATTCAGGAGAATATGGTTCAAATGCCATTTCATGAATTTGGAGCAGGGACACAATGGCCTAGATTGGATTATCATTTTCCTCCCGGGGTCGCATTACGATTGGATCCAAATCTCGGTTTTGACATGAATTCACACTATGTGAATTTTTCCGACACAACAATGATCGGTGAAGTCTATCTAAATCTCCATACTCTGCCACCGGAACAAGTGGTTAAGGAAGCGAATATTCTAATGATGAATAATGGAAATATTAACTTACCGCCTAATCAGGTTTCAACTCTAACTCAAACTTTCTGGGTTGGGGATATGTATCCAGAACCTGTTTCTATTTTTCAACTCTTTTCTCATGCACATGAACACATGCTGGAATTCCAAGTATTTATTGAAGGTGGAGAACAGGACGGAGAACTGGTTTATGTAGCATTTGACTGGGAGCATCCACCAATCTTGGAATTGGATCCGCCTATCTATCTGGAATTGAATCAGGGGTTGACCATTCAGGCAACGTATGATAACTGGACGGATGAAACATTGGAGTTTGGTTTTTTAAGCACGGATGAGATGATGATACTATTTGGATATTATTATTTAGGAGAAAGTCCGCCAGCAGTTTCACTTACAATTCAGGATGGATGGAATTTGGTTGGGCTACCTTTTGAAATTGAAGATCCATCCGTGGAATACGTATTTCCTCAGTCCGCTCCGGGTACACTTTATTCATTTAACGGGACCTATACTAATGCTTCAGAATTAGAATTGGGAAGTGGGTACTGGCTGTATTTTTCCGAAGGTGAATCAACTATTTTATCCGGGATTCCCGTTGAAACAAATGTGGTTGACCTGACGGAAGGTTGGAATCTTATATCAGGAATTTCCTCCCCAGTGTCCATCATTGAGATTTATGATCCCCAGGATATTCTCGTTCCCGGGACCGTATATGGATTTAACGGTACCTATTTTTCTTCTGATGTTTTATCCCCCGGAAAAGGATTTTGGATAAATGCCAATCAAAATGGAAGTATTTTACTTTCAGCAGTCAATATTCAAAATAGAATAAAACAATCTCCCCATCCTGAAAATTTGAATTCAATTTCATTTGGTAAAATATCGTTGTACTTCGGGACTGAAAGTTCTTATGTCAATCAAATGAGTTACAGTCTTCCTCCAAAACCACCATTGGGAGCAAAAGACATTCGTTTTTCCGGTGATACCAAACTCTGCGAAACAGACGAATGTGTGATTGAAGTGATGAATAACGGACAACCACTTACGTTTGAATGTGATATTAAAGATGGTGAAGTTTGGGAGTTAGTCCCTGTCATTGCGAATCAAGAGCAACTTGATGAAGCAATCTATTTAACCAATGAAAATCAATTTACTTACACTCCAAATGCTGAACAGTTTATCTTGAGAAAATCCACCTCACCCCAAACCCTCACAGAATTTACACTTTTCCCGGCACATCCCAATCCGTTTAATCCGGTAACAACGATTCGGTTTACTATTCCTGAATTGTCTGCTATAAACGTGTCCATTTACGATATTCAGGGGAAATTGGTGGTAACCCTTATGGATGGTGTGATAGAAGCGGGTCGGCACTCTGTAATTTGGAATGCAAGCGGGGTTCCCAGTGGAGTATATTTTGTTTTGTTGACTGATGGTACCGGTCACCGAACAAAGAAAATTGTATTATTGAAATAGCCCAGAGCAGAAAAGAAGCCTTAATTTGGTTCCGTGATTTGAAAGATGAGTTCCATGTTTATAACGATATTGGTGGGAGCATTACTTTTCCTGCTTTATGTATTGATCGAAATTATCAATCTTAAAAAGGAAGTCAGGAAATTGTCAAATATATCCGATTATTTACTGAAAAAGGTCAAATCACTGAAAAGTGAAAATGAATAATTTTCAATAAAATAATTTTATTTGAAACAAATCAATCAAAAGACCATATAGTCAATTTAAAAATTAAATTCAAAAAGGAATAATATGAGCTTTACAATTTTTAATCGAATGTTCAGAGCATCAAAGTTGGATGTGGAATTATATGAGGAAGTGGAAGCAGATAAAACTCTGCTGACAGAAGCAATGATTGTTGTCATACTTTCCAGCCTTGCCGCCGGTATTGGGTCATGGTCCATGGGTCTGGGTGATTTATTTACCGCTACAATTGGTGAACTGATCAGTTGGTATGTGTGGGCATTCATCGTTTACTTTATCGGTACGAAACTATTGCCCGAACCTCAAACGGTGGCAGACCATGGTGAACTATTACGTACAATTGGCTACAGCAGTGCTCCGGGAATCATCCGTATTTTAAAACCTATCCTACCATTTGATGGAGCAATAGATTTTATTGCTACAATCTGGATGCTGGCAGCGATGATCGTTGCGGTTCGACAAGCGTTGGATTATGAATCCACCATGCGGTCTGTGGGTGTTTGTGCATTGGGGTTGTTAGTAAAAATTATTGCGTTGACTTTCATATTGTTGGCATTGGGACTTCTCTATAATGTTGTAGGGAAGGCTGTTTAGACTGGCGTGGACCAAAAAGTTTGTGTTATCACCGGTGCAACAGATGGAATCGGAAAAAGAACTGCTGAAGTATTAGCTGAAAAAGGATACACACTGGGGCTTGTAGGGAGGAATTACGAAAAGGGAGAGAGTGTTGTAAATGAGTTAACAAATAAAACCGGGAATCCGGGAATTCACTATTTCAATGCAGATTTATCTCTCATGTCTGAAGTCAAAAGAGTTTCCGGAGAAATTCAAGATAAATTCCCTGTAATTGACGTGTTAATAAACAATGTGGGAGCAGCATTTTTTGAAAAGACCTTTACCTCGGAAGGATTTGAAACCACCTTTGCATTAAACCATTTGAGTTATTTTTTCCTGACTCAATTACTGCTGAATAATTTGAATTCGGCAAATGGTGCAAGAGTTATAAACGTAGCATCAGATGCACATTTAGGTGTTGACATAAATTTTGATAATATTCAAGGAATAAATCCTTATGGTGGATATCAAAATTATAAAAAATCGAAACTAATGAATATTTTATTTTCATATGAACTTGCAGAAAAACTCAAGAGCAAATCTATCACCGTAAACTGTCTTCATCCCGGTTTTGTAGCAAGTAAGTTTGGACACAATAATTCAGGTTATAAAGTTGCATTTTTAAAACTGGGTCAAAAACTGAAAGCCATCAATGTGAAGAAAGGTGCAGAAACAAGTATCTATCTTGCATCGTCTCCGGAAATAAAGGAAATCAGCGGAAAGTATTTTTATAAGAAGAAAGAAAAAGAGAGTTCTCCTGAATCACTTGATGAGAAAACCAGGAAAAAACTGCGGGATGTCACCGAAAAAATACTTTCTGAATCGGGTTATTACTCTTAGTAAGGTTTAATCCTATGATATAATTTGTGTGATTATTCATTTTCAGGACTAAATGTTAAATTCACTTCAGATTAGATAAAAAATAAATCTAATAAAGTTTTGCCAGAATAAAATTGTCTGGCTTATATTTATCGGCTTTTTTCGTATTATAAATATAAAATTTAATTCAATTTATATGAATGAATCACAGACACCCCGATATATTATTATCGGACTAATTTTTACATGGGCGCTTTACTCAATCTGGCCCTCTGTTAAATTCCAATTTCTATCTGAAGAAAAAAAGGAATCTATGCGCCAAGAGGGAACGATGGAGTTGCTGGAAGATAAGGTTATTCGGCAAGGACTGGATCTGAAGGGAGGGATGTACATTGTTCTGGAAGTGGATCTTCCGGCATTGGTGACGAATTTAGCTCGCAATATCGACAAACCTTTTGAAAATACCATAAGTGAATTGTCAGAACAGGTGGATACTCCCGATGCAGACTTTTTTAATTTATTCAGGAATGCAGTCTCAAAAAATAAATTAAGACTCCCCCGATACTACCATGAACTCGGATCAAATGTTGATGATATTGTAAGCAAATTAATTGATGAATCAGAAGATGCAATAAACCGTGTACTTGAAATACTGAGAAACCGAGTGGATCAATTTGGTGTGTCTGAACCAACCATTCAAATACAGGGGAACAGCAGGATCATTGTTGAGTTAGCAGGAATTCAGGATGCCGAAAGAGCAAGAGCTTTACTTCAAAGTACAGCACTTCTTGAGTTTTATCTTGTAAAAGACGGTGAGTTGACAAATTCCCTAAACCTGAAAATTGATAAGTTGTTGAAAGGAAAAGAGGAATTGGATGAACTGGTCATTAAAGACGAAACAGACACTTCTGCGGTTGATCAGGAATCTTTGGTAAGTGATGATAAAACCATTCCTGTGAGTGAATTGTTTGGTGAGGATGTTTCCGATGATGACACAACTTCCGCAGTCGTAGATCAGCGTTTATTTGAAGATCGTCCCTTTTCATCACTTCTGAGAAATCTGGGTGGAGACATGGGAGTTCCGGAGAAAAATGTCTATGCTGTCAAGAAAATTTTATCTATGGAGGATGTGAGAGTAACATTAGAAACAGGGAATGGGCAGTTGTTTTTTGGAAATGAACCGCAAACAATTACCGGTCCTGATGGTGTGGAAGAGAAAATTATCCCACTTTATCACTTGGAAGATGCACCGGATTTGACCGGAGGGGTCATAGAAGAAGCACGAGAACAAATTGGAGGGCAAGCAGGCTCAACAGCAGGACAGCCTATAGTTCTCCTGGATATGAACAATGAAGGAGCGAAACAATGGAGTCGTATAACAGGAGCAAATATTGGACGAAGGATTGCCATTGTCTTGGATCATAAAGTACATATGGCTCCTTTCATTCGGGAAAAAATTATTAATGGGGGAACCCAGATCGAAGGATTTGCCGATATGAATGAAGCTAAAGACATTGCAATTGTCCTGCGAGCAGGAGCACTTCCCGTTCCCGTAAATATAATAGAAGAGAGAATTGTCGGACCCTCTTTAGGAGCCGATTCCGTTAGAAAAGGAACCTTATCTGTTATCGTAGGCTTATGCCTCGTATTACTTTTCATGCTCGTATATTATCGGGTTGCCGGTTGCATAGCAGATTTAGCATTGATATGGAATCTGTTACTCGTACTGGCAGTTTTGGCCTCATTGAAAGCAACCCTATCCCTTCCCGGAATTGCAGCATTGATCCTCACTATAGGAATGTCCATTGATGCGAATGTCATTATTTTTGAACGGATTCGAGAGGAATTACGAAAAGGGAAAACTCCCCGTGCGGCGATTGACGCCGGTTACGGACGGGCAATTACTGCTATCGTAGATGCAAATATCACTACCGTAATTGCAGCGCTGGTTTTGTTTCAATTTGGAACAGGTCCTGTCAAAGGATTCGCTACGGTTTTATTCTGGGGAATCCTTATAAGTATGTTCACAGCAATTTTCGTTACCCGAACAATTTTTAACTCCTTCACCAAAGGAAAACAACTGAAAACTCTCAGCATATGAGAATTATAAAAAATACCCACATTAAATTTATGAGTCAAAGACGGGCAAGTCACATCCTGTCCCTGTTTTTCCTTTTTATCGGTATTGGGTCATTAGTGATGAACCGTGGTCCCAAATTGAGCATTGATTTTCAGGGAGGAACCTTGATTGCTGTTCAATTTACTCAACCTATGGAAATTACCCAGATTCGATCTGCTCTTAGCGCTGTTCCTATAGATGGGAAAACGTATGATCTCAGTAAGGAAGAAATGAAGCATTTTGGAGAAAAAACCAATGTTGCGATCCGCCTTACTCCACGAGAAAATGAAGGAGATCAATTTGTCAAATCTGTGATCACTCATTTATCTGATTCTTTTCCAAATTTAGTACCGGAAGAATCAAAGGACTTTATCCTGACATTAGAAAAAGTTGGCCCGAAAATCGGAGCTGAACTTAGTGGGAAAGCTGTTATGGCAATTGGGACTGCACTCCTTTTAATTTTACTATATATTTCCATCCGTTTTGAATTTATTTTTGCACTTGGCGCCATTGTAGCTCTCTTGCATGATGTATTGATTACACTGGGAATTTTCTCCATAATGAATTATGAGATTTCACTTCCCATTATCGCCGCTTTTTTAACGATAGTGGGATATTCATTAAATGATACCATTATCATTTTTGACAGGATCAGGGAAAATATTAAATCGAATAAACGTGCATCTTATATTGATATCGTTGACAATTCCATTAATCAATCTATCAGTCGAACACTCATCACCTCCCTGACAACATTTTCAGTGGTTTTTATCCTGTGGGTATTTGGAGGAGAGGTCATTCATCTCTTTGCATTTGCCATGATGATCGGTGTAATTGTTGGTACGTATTCAAGTATTTATATCGCAAGTCCATTTGTCATTCTTCTCCATAGCGGAAGACACAATAAATAAAACTTTCACGACATCTTGATTGATGTCTCCAGTATGTATGCTCTCATCTCCGGCAGAGTTTGCAATCTGAAATCAATGGAATGAATAATAATTGATTCCTAAATTGGTATGACTCATTCAGCTATGTATTCAAGAATAAAAAATGACATTGTCTATTCTGTGACAGAAACTCCATTTGGCTCCATGGGAATAGCACATTCATCTGAAGGTATTTGCTCAATTTTATTCCCTGAAGAAAACCCATGCAGGATTTCTCTTTTACAGAAATATCCATTTGCAAACATTTATAAAGAGACTATCGATTCATCAGGGTGTGCAGACCAGATCAGGGAATATTTTAACGGAATTCGAGTTTCCTTTGATTTGGATCTGGATTTGAATTTACCTGCATTTTATACTAAAGTTTTGAAAGCCGTTTTGACAATTCCTTATGGAGAAACCTTGTCCTATAAAGATATTGCTGTTAAAACCGGTAATTCTGCTGGTGTTCGTGCCGTAGGTAATGCCAATGCCTCGAATCCCATACCATTGATTATTCCATGTCACCGTGTGATTAAACATGATGGAAGTCTGGGAGGATATGGCGGAAAACTTGAGCGGAAAGTATTCCTTTTGGAACACGAAAAAAGAAATCGTCATCATTTGAATTAATCTTATGATTTCCCATTTCAGACGAAAGATCTTTACTGGGCTGTTGGCTATTGTGCCGGTAGCATTGACTTTTTACATCCTGAAAGTAATTTTCACTTTTTTAGATAAATTGACTTCTCCACTTTTCAAGCGTATGGATATATATATTCCGGGATTGGGAATTTTACTCACGTTACTACTGGTATATCTGTTAGGAATTTTTGTAACCAATATTCTGGGGAAACGATTCCTTCATTGGCTTGAAATACTCATAAAAAATATTCCGTTGGTCAACACTATTTACAACACCATCAAACAAATTACACAAGCAATTACCGGTACAACAGGAAAAAACTTTCAAAGCGTTGTTTATATTGAATATCCCCGGAAAGATTTATGGACTATGGCATTTGTGACGGGCGAATCAAAAAATGAAGAGAACATGGAATTTTACCATTTATTCGTTCCTACCACACCCAATCCTACTTCCGGAGTTTTCATCATAATTCCTAAGGTAGATACCAGAGAGACTCACCTGACTGTGGAAGAAGCGCTGAAAAGTGTCATTTCCGGAGGGATGCTTGCTCCGAAACAGCACAATTTAAACTGAGAAATACAGAGTTGGGTATTCAATATATAGATGGCAAACGGTTTCATCAGTCCTTATCTGCCGGAATCAGACGTCTCCTGTCCCGACAGGATTACCTGAATAAAATCAATGTTTTTCCTGTTCCAGACAGTGATACGGGAACTAACATGGGATTTACATTATCTGCAATCGAAAATAACATGTCCAATAAAATGAGTTCAATTTCTCATACTGCCGAAGGAATTGCGGACTTAACGATAAACAATGCCCGTGGAAATTCAGGTGCTATTTTAGCTCAATTTTTTTCAGGGTTTTCTGAAGGGGTTAAAAATAAAGCCATTCTTACAACTTCAGAATTTTCAGAAGCGTTACAGATTGCCAAACAATATTCTTATGATGCATTGATGGAGCCGAAAGAAGGAACAATATTAACAGTAATAACTGATTGGATAAATGCAATTCAAAAAGTCAGTTCTACCATCACAGATTTTAAGAAATTATTGATCCTCGGTTTTGATGAATCATTACGATCTTTAGCAGAAACACCAAAAAAACTTGAAGTTCTTTTGAAAGCGGGAGTTGTGGATGCTGGTGCACAAGGATTTGTAGATATATTGGAAGGAATAAATACATTTATTCAAAGTGGAACTGTTGAAGAAAGAGAGACCGAAACTCCCCATACCCTTCCTGTGGTAGAGTCTATATCTTTTAATGAAAAATACAGGTTTTGTACTGAATGTCTGATAAATGGAAAAAATCTGGACAGGTCCATCCTGAAAAACAAATTAGCCGAATGGGGAGATTCAATCGTGGTTGCAGGAAATTCTTCCAAATTGAAAATTCATATTCACTCGGATCATCCAAAAGAAGTGATAAATATGTGTAAGACATTTGGATTGGTTTCAGACGAAAAAGCGGATGACATGATACGTCAACAATACGATGCCCATGGGACTCATCAGGATATTGCATTACTGGTAGATTCAGGTTGTGATCTTCCAGAGGAAATTCTCCGAAAATATAACATTCATATGATTCCAGTTAGATTAAATTTTGGTACGGAACATTTTGTAGATAAGGTGAGCATTACTTCCGGGGAATTTTGGGAAAAATTAAAATCAAGTCCTCATCATCCACAGACATCCCAACCGACTCCCGGAGATTTTTTACGCCACTACCAACTGTTATCAAGTCATTATAAACACACAATTTCAATTCATATTCCTGCTAACCTAAGTGGAACGTATCAGTCTGCTCTCCTTGCATCAGAAAAACTGGATTCCATGCCCATTTCTGTGATTGATTCAAATAACGGTTCCATTGGAATTGGACTTATTGCTATTCGCATTTCTGAAGCAATATCAGCAGGAAAAACAATTGAAGAAATTCATGCAATTACTGAAGAAGCTATCAAAAATACTACTCTTTATCTTGGGCTAAAAACACTTGATTTTGGAGTCAGAGGAGGACGGGTTCCCGCATCGGTGAAAAAATTTGCAGATTTTCTCAGGATAAACCCCATCCTTTCATTCACGTCAAAAGGAATAAAACCTATTGGAAAAACTATTGGACGAAAAAACATTCTGGGAAAACTTAAACAATTTGTTGAAAAAACAGTAGATTTTGATAGTCCGATACGAATCGGGATATCTCATGCTGATTGTGAAGAATTGGCTATGGAATTCAAGGAGGATTTTGAACAAAAAATCGGATCAGAAAATGTATTTATTTCGGAAGTGGGTCCCGCATTAGGTGCCCATGCAGGTCCGGGAGCAATGGTAATTGCTACACAATCACTTGGAGATTCAATCAATGATTAATCCCTGGTTCATATTCATCCTCATTTTATTTCTAAGCTATTTTACAGGCTCTACTCCCACCAGCATCATCGTGGGAAAACTGACTAAGGGGATTGATATCCGGGACCACGGCAGTGGGAATGCAGGAGGAACGAACGTCTTTCGTGTGCTGGGATGGAAACCTGCTCTTATCGTTGTCCTTGTTGATGTGTTTAAAGGCTGGCTTCCTACAGCAGTATATGCCACATATTGTATAAATTATTTCAACTTTGGCGATGTGGGGATCCTTCAGATTCTATGTGGGTTTTCTGCGGTACTGGGACATACATATCCATTTTTCGCTGGCTTCAAGGGTGGTAAGGGAGTGGGAACTTTAGGAGGAATGCTGATTGCACTATTCCCTGTTGCTATTCCTCTTTGTCTCATTGTTTTTGCTATCACGTTGATTTTAACAGGTTATGTTTCCCTTGGTTCAATAATAGCGTCATCTTCCTTACCGGTATTTTTGTTTATCCTACCTGTTTTAACTTCTATTACACCTCCTCCGCTTTCATTGTTGATCTTTTCCTTATTAATTCCGTGGTTTGTTATTTATACTCACAGAAGCAATATATCCCGATTACGGAACGGGACTGAAAACCAATTTAAAAAGGCAATGATTTTCCGCCGGTACTCCTAATTTTGAGATGTGGGATGAATAAAGTGAGATCCGTAAGGGTTGAATCCAATATCTACACCAATCACTCCTGCTCCTGAAACAAAAAACCGAAAACCGAAACCAAACCCGACAATTCCGTTTTTTAGGTTAAACGATTTCAGTTTTTTAACACTGATCCCCGTATCTAGAAAATAAACAACATCAATTCCCAGTTCAGTTCCTCCATAATCCTTCCGGGGAAGTAATGTATGCTGAAGCTGGATACTTTTGTAAATCGCATGAATTCCTTCTATTTCATATTGAGATTGTTCTGGGTTTTTCCATGGAATGGGAGAATATCCTCTCACATAATCTTCTCCACCGATATACACATAGGAAAACGGGGGAATATTTTCCGGTGTTTGGTAAAAAACAGAGGATTTGATGGAAACGACAGGGTTTCCGAATTGTTCTGTGATCTGAATATAACGAGTGTAATTGTATCCTAATTGATAATAGTTTTGAGAATTTTTTAATCCAAACCGTGGTTTAAAATGAAGGATCAAATGGTGCCCTTTTGTGGGATCGACAAATACATCACGAGTGTCATATTGGTAATTAAACACAGCATAAAGGTAATGATAATCAAAAGAAAATGTTTCTAAATCCCAGCGGTCATCAGGTGTAATTCCTGTTGTATCGAGGGAGATTGATTCGAAGCCTATTTTTACATCATATTTATTGCGGTCTCCCCGGTAAAACCCGCTTCCTGCATAACCACCTTTTTCTCCATATTTGTAAGCATAAACTGCACCATCGGAATGAAAGTTATACACACCTAAACTAATGGAAACATGGTCTCCTGCAATCCATGGATCCCTAAAATCTAGGAACCATGTTTTTTCCTGTCCTAAAGTCATACCGAAAATCAATTTTTCATTCAATCCTCGAAAATTGATATATGCAATGCCTCCACCGTATGAAAATCCTTTTCCCTCGTCATAATCTAACATGGGAAATGGGATATACCGGTAGGTTTCTACAACCGTTACAGTATAAACAGAGTTTTGGACTGTAATATCAACTGAGGAAAATAACCCCAGATTATATACTCTGTTTCTATCTTTTTCCAAAACGGATTCATCCAATTCTCCGGGGACGGGATGTTGAATTTCCCGAAGGATAACATGTTCTTTGGTGTATTGGTTACCAATAATCCGGATCGATAGAATAGCTTCTGCACAAAGGGAAATAGGCAGGAATATTAAAAACCAACAGAGACAAATATTTTTGGATAGAGAATTAATAATATAAAGGAGGGGCAATGAAATAAATTTAGTAAAAAAAAAGGCCTTCAAAATGAAGACCTTTTTAATTCACTGGGGATTTGCTATTTTCGTCCTCGTGCCATTTTTGATCTGGCAACATTGCCGCCTTTATCGATATAATAGAGATATCCAGATTCTCGTTGGACTCCTGCACTGGCTACCTTTTCTGCATTTCCACCACCTTTTCTGCCTCTGGACATCTTAGATCGCCATACATTACCATCTTTTCCAAGATAGTAAAGATAACCTGATTCTTTTGAAACTCCAGTCGCTCTTACAACTTCTGCCATAATTACTCCTCGATTAATTGTTAGTAAAATGAATTTATTTAAATAACTCTCTTGAACAAGTGTACATTATGAATAGAATACGTGTCAAGTGTTTTCTCGACGATAACTTTTTTATTTTTCGTATGTGAAAAATGTATAATTTTGTTCCATTCCCAAATAAGTAAGGATGTAAAACATTTTTACGGTTTAAATTATTTTGTTTCTCTCATTATCTCGTCAGTAATTTTGATTTACTTATATCAATCAAATCGATTTTTATATCCTTATTGCCCCGGTAGCTCAGTTGGATAGAGCAACAGCCTTCTAAGCTGTGGGTCAACCGTTCGAATCGGTTCCGGGGTACAAGACTTTCTCCACGACAAACTCCATTTTATTCTGGAGTTTGTTTATTTTTAGAGTACAAATAGGATGAATTTCTCGCAGACGAGAGAAAATTTTAAATGGATAAAATTGGGTAGAAACTAGGGTAGAAATATTTAACTGTCAAAACAGAGTCTATATCTTAACTTCAGTATGGTATCATACTGAAGTTAAGATATTAATTTAACCCACCTCTCCAATTCTTCCTTCCTATTAATAATTAATTTATCGTTACAAATTGTTACTATAATTATTTGTATTTATTTTCAATTATCATTCTAATTTTTATTGTTGGATTAAGACGATTGTCTTAAGACTTATTAGAGTAATGGATGTTGGGTATGTAATCTGTATTATCAATTTTAACTCCTCCTCAGTTGTTTGTAATGATAATGCTCATACCCACTCTACCAACTTTAGCCCTGCATTTGTGGGGCTTTTTTATTTCTCGGCAAACCATATTAAGTTTAC
>CAZSIH010000045.1:0-15743 GCA_964606925.1 uncultured bacterium | reverse complement strand
AAAACGCATCATCCGTATATGCAGCATCCATCATGTTGATAGGAAAAAGTCCAAAAGATGCCCTTGCCATGATAGAAAATCCAATGAACGATCCCAGAAGAATTACCCAATTCTTTATTGGTTTTACAGAATTTATCCTTTGATCAAAGAATACATTCCCTAGAAGATAATAAAGGATATATCCAAAAATAATTATTCCGATAAAAATGGGAATAAGGGGGTAATTTTTCCAGATTGAGTGAAGAACTGCCTGGGTGTCATCCTGAAACATATCGAAAAAAATGATATTCAAATGATCTTGATAAAAATCAAAGAAATATACATCAACAATAAAAATAAAAATGAATAAACACAGGATAAATGTCATCCAAATTTTTGATAAAATACGACAACAGATTAGATAGACATTAAATGGGATGAGTAATCCCAAATAATAAACAAGAACCGGAATTGAAAGTCCATACATGATTGTAGCACTGTCATATCTTATCCCTAAAATGAACCCGTTTAATATGTTTAAAATTCCAGTAACATCCCAAGTTGAATCATTAAATAGAAAATAAAAAATAGTCCTGTTGAATGAGAATAGAACAAATAGAAAAATAATCAAAGGATATAATCTGACAATTTGGGCACTTATCTTTCCTAAATGCAGACGATAATCTATAGGCGGCATAAAACTACGATTACTGTGATTTATTTTGGATATGATACAATTTATAGTATTTCAAAAAGACCGAAAATGCTGCAATCTTACATAAAATCAGTCCACGGATTCCATCTAAAAACCCCGCTTTTAAAAAATAATGAATAAAGAATTTTCCGAATGGACGGAGCAGGAAATGGTAAGGTTTTGTACGAGTTCCTTTTTCATATATATCCTGTGCTGTCCATTCTGCATACCGAATCATTTTCTTTAAATGAGTCGAAAAATCACGAATGGGTTCGTGGATGAGAAATGCATTTTTGTTTTTGATCCTCCCTGCATTTTGTATGACTAATTTTGAATGAACCCGCTTAAACACATAATTTTTATACGTTTCTTTCCGAACAAGCCTCATTCCCTGATGCCCTAAATAACGGTCGTGCTGTTGTAATTTTCCAAGGAATTTTGTTTTGATTGACACCCAGAATCCATCCACATTGATATTATCCCTTGATAATATTTTTTTAATTTCGTTTCGTAACTCCTCCTTACACCTTTCGTCAGAATCAATAATGAAAACCCAATCATGAGACACCTGGGGCATTCCCCAAAATCTTTGTGCTCCTGAATTTTCGTATTCATGCTGGACGATTTTTACATTGGGATATTTTCTACAAATTTCCAGTGTTTTGTCTGTACTGAATGCATCCACAATAAAAATTTCATCCACCCATTTAATCGAATCCAGACACTCTTCAATGATGTCCTCCACATTTTGAACGGGGATAAAGGCTGATAAGAATCTTTTTTTCACGAACTTGCTTTAAAAAATAAACTTGCGTATCGTTCCGCAATATGTTTCGAACTAAAATTATTGATTACGTATTCTCTGTTCTTTTCGGTGGTTTTCTTTTTTTGAGAGAGATCTAATTTCGACCACTCTATGATTCGCTGAATCATGTCTTCTTCTGAGGTGCATCCCCAGGGTCCCCAGAATTCATTAATGAGGGGATTACTCCATTGATTGTAAAACCCCTGAAGTCCGCAAAGCAATCCCTCAGCAAACGCATAGTGAAAACTTTCCGTCTGACTAAAACTTAAAATTACCTCATGCCGGGAAAGAAATTGAGAAACGTTTTTCCTGTCCTCCACAAGAGAATCAACCAACTCTTTTTCAATGATTGTTATTTTTTCCTCTAATCCATTTTCACGTATTAATTCTTTTATTTTTTTCAATTGCCTAATGGAAGAAGGCTGTGCAGTGATCATACCCATAATCGTCAAATGAAATTTAGAATCCACATCTAATAATTTGCGAAAGAACAGGATAAGATCGTCATACCCTTTAATAGGATTAAATCCATATCCGTAAACACAAATAGAATTATTCGACCTTGGTTGTAAGAAAGTAAATGCTTCCTCTTCAACAGCATTTGGAATGGTAGAAGTCTGAACACCATTGGATATTTTTTGTTTAAACTCATTTTCAAAATTTGAATTCACGAAAATAATATGATCTACATTTTTCCACTTAATCATTTTCATATACCGTGACAAAATTTCACTCCTGTGAAACCGAACAATAACCTTTTTATCTTTCCAATCTTTCTTTGCTACTTGATGTGCAAACTTATTCGCCCATTCAACCCAAATGACTTTTCCCCGAACTTTGAAATTCCAGTAGTCCATTTTATGCACAGGATAGAGGTATTGGATTTTGTATTTTTTTGCAAGCTCATTCAATATGGGTTGTGCAAAGTGATCCTCTCCTTTACGGCAAATAAATGTCAGATCGAATTCAGGTTTTTTATTTGATAAAAACATGTTATGCTGGTTTAACCTTTTTAAAACCGGAAATTATAACTTCGACTCTTTGATTCCAATTTTCTTTATTTTTCACAGCATCCAAAGCATTTTGAGACATGGACTTTCTCAACGTTTCGTTTTGAACTAATTCGTTTATATTTTCTGCCAGATCTTCACTTGTCCCATCAAAAATTCGGCAAATATTATAAAGATCATGGTAACGTTCAAATGCAGGTAATCTTTGGCAAATCACCGGAATACCATAACTCAAATACTGCATGAATTTTAAAGAGAATGCCATGGAATAATATTTAGTAGGGTTTAACGGTATTATGCCGATATGAATTTTGTCTATTAAATTATTCGACATAATTGGATAAATCGAAAAATTGTCTGGTGTAACAAAATCAACACTTTGAGTGACAAGATAAAACCGGTATTCAATCCCCCGGCTTAAAAGTATTTCATTCGCAGACAATATTTTGTCAAATCCATCTTTTTGTGCCCCGGAAAAATAAATTCCTATTTCATCACATTTTTGCGGGGAGTGAATTTCTCCTGCAGGTGGAAGTAGGTTCTCAGGATTCAATCCCATAAAACCTGCAAATTCTCTCGTAGGAGAATAGATTGTATTAAAGGTTTTTAAAAAGAAATTTAATTGCAGAGTCGATTTGCTGAATTTTCGATTGTACTTCAATTTTTGATATGGAGTTTTCGCATAATTTGAAAATTTCCAATAGGCATCTCTGTAAAACATGCTCATGGGAATATTACAATCATTCATTTTCTTTAGAAAATCAAAGTCGAATCTTTTTAAAGAACAATTTGGGTTTTCCATGTAAAGTCCATCTACATCTTTTAAATTCTTTTTCAAAAGTTTTTTTATTTTTCCCCGTCTCTCCCAAGCATCACCACCTATTAAAATCACCTCGCCAATTTCCTGGAGGGCTTTATAGACATTTTTACACCTAATTCGTGGGGCATTGTCAAGAGGTAGGGCTATATTTTCACTGATGTTGTAAGGAGCAAAAAAAATGATCTTCATTTTATTCTAAAAACTGAACATCATAAAATTCAGCGTATTTCCCATTCTTTGTTATCAATTCGGAATGGCTCCCCTTTTCAATAATCTCACCTTTTTCCAACACTACAATTTCGTCAGCATTTTTCACCGTTGAAAGCCTATGGGCAATCACCAGAACCGTCCTTTCTTTCATGAGTTTCTCGATTGCCTGCTGGACTAACATTTCGGATTCTGTATCCAGTGACGAGGTAGCTTCGTCCAGAATTAAAACCGGTGGGTTTTTCAGTATCGCCCTGGCAATAGATAATCTCTGTTTCTGTCCACCAGACAATTTAACTCCTCTTTCTCCAATAATTGTTTCAAGTCCCTCCGGAAGAGAGTTGATAAATTCCATTGCATTTGCTGCTTCAGCAGCAGACAAAATGTCGCTTTCTTTTATTTCGGATTGTCCATAAGAAATATTATTTCTTACTGTATCATTGAATAAAATGACCTCCTGACTTACAATTCCCATCATTCTGCGAAGCTGTTCCAATTTGAAATTCCGAATGTCAATTCCGTCGACATTCACCGATCCTGAAGTGGGGTCATAAAAACGAGGAATCAGATCCGCAATAGTAGATTTTCCCGCTCCGCTTGAACCAACCAAAGCAACCACAGAGCCTTTTGGTAAAGTGAAAGAGATTTGATTCAAAACCGGTTGATCAACATTATCGTAAGTAAAAGAGACATTTTCAAATTGTATTTCACTGGAAAATGATTTGATTTCTCTGGCATCCGGTTTATCAAATATGTCCGGTTTTGTATCCAAAATATGGAACACTCTTTCTGAAGCTGCCAAACTGTTTTGCAGGGCAATGTTTACGGTACCTAAACTTTTTATAGGAGCCAGCATTGCAAATAATAATAAGATAAATCGAAGAAAATCTTCAGATGTGAGCGTATCTGTTTGGATTACCTGAAGTCCGCCGTACCATAAAAGCAAGACACCAATGGATACTCCGATCATTTCATTTATTGGAGTTGCCAAATTGTCAAGTTTAGTCCTCCTCATCAGGAGGCGGAAAAACCGGTTGTTTTCTTTGGTGAATCTGCTCACTTCATGCCGATGAGCGGCAAAGGCTTTAATGACCCGCATTGAAAACAGTGTTTCTGTCAAATGCTGCATTATATGAGCAATTTTTTCCTGAATCCGTCTGGATTTTCGCCGAATGCTCTTTCCAACATTCACATACAAAATGGTTGCGAAGGGAAGTGTAAGAATTGCTATTAATGCCAGTTTGAAATTGATGACAAAAAGCAATAAACAAAAAACCAGAATATTCACCGGTTCTACTAATATTTTCTGAAATGTATTGGTAAAAGCATTCTGCATCACAGCTACATCATTCATTAATACGGAGGTCAATTCACCGGATTTTTTCTTATTAAAAAAACTCATGGAAAGAGTATGAATATGGCGATATAAATCATTTCGAATCCTGACAATCAGCAAAAATTGAACAGTTGAAACCAATATATTTTTTATATACAGAAACAGATTTTTAAATAAAAATACACCAAAAATAAACAGGCAAAGCTGTTTCAGTGATTCCACCTGGGTCTCTTTTAAAATGAGCTTGTTACTCAAATACTTTAAGGTGTCATTTAAATTCAATGAAGTGGATTCAGCCCATCGCTTTTGTTCCGAAATGATAGAATCAAAATCGGTCAAAATATTATTAATCAAAGAAGCTGTTAACCAAATGGAAAGACTGTTCAGCAACACAAAAAATATAGCTGCTGCGGAAGAAACAAGAAGATATGGCCAATATTTAAATACCAACTTTGCCAGTCTTCTATATACAGGGGTTTTCATAAAATTAAATGAGAATTACGGGGTTGAAATAGACAATAATTTACATGCGTAAAATCAGGGGAAAAAGATGTAATCCACCTATTTCAATTCCATGAGCCAATGAGGAATGCCCGCTTCAAAAAATCTGTCTCCTTTTTTTATAAATTCAAATTTTTCATAAAATCCGACAACATGCTCCTGGGCATGTAAATATATGTTCTCACTATTCATTAATTCTTTTAAAATAAAATGTACTAAATATTTGCCCACACCAAAAGACCGAAATTCTTTCAGTACCGCAAACCGTTCAAGCTTTTTACCTTTTTGTGTCTCCCGCCATCGTGCTGTGCCTACAGGTTTATCTTTAATATAGGCAAGAACATGATTCGATTCATTTTCAAATTCGTCCCATTCAATTTCTTCAGGTACTTTTTGCTCCTCTACAAAAACCTTTTTACGTATGGCAAATGAAATTTTTAAATCATTTTCAGATGTTATGATTTTGACATTAATTTTCAACTGTGTGTGTAAAATACTATTATTACTCTTTTAAATAAAATTGGTTTTTTCATTTAACATCAGAACATAAGGCTTATGAAAAGTAAAAACAAACATGTTATTGTTGTAGGTGACCGGGTGCTTATTCGTCCGGAAACCGGCGAAAAAAAATCTGCTGCGGGATTGTATTTACCTCCCAGTGTGATAGAAAAACAGGATGTTCGTGGAGGGATTGTAGTTGAGGTTGGTCCGGGAATTCCAATGGGAAATCCTGAGGACGGACTTTCTGAACCGTGGCAAAATTTGGATAAAAAAGGTACAAAGTATATCCCGTCACAAGCGGAAATCGGAGATTATGCCCTATATCTGAATAAAGCTTCCATTGAAATCAATGTTGAAAATGTGGAATATCTAATTGTCCCTCAGTCAGCAATCCTGGTTTTGATCCGGGATGATTACAGCAGTATGGGGGAATGATTTCCTCTGTATAGTTTTACATATTTTAAGTAATGTACGAGAACCCATTCCGCCTGAAAAACTATAGCGGACAAGTGAAATGGTTATAAAAGTCCTAAATTCGTGAGTAACCCACAATTAAAAACATAAGTTACTCTAAACAAAAAAAATGCAAGATACTCACATTAACACCTCTAAAATAAAAGCCGGGATTTATATACACATCCCTTTTTGCAAAACCAAATGCATGTATTGCGATTTTTACTCCATTACCGAAAGGGAAAAGGATGCGGATGAGTTTGTATCTTCATTATGCAAGGAAATCTCACAGTCATCTTTAGATGAATATCCCTGGATATTTGACACGTTATTTATAGGAGGTGGCACTCCTTCACTCCTTACCGGAGATCAACTTGAATCTATTTTAACGACTCTCTCCAAAAAAATCCCCTTTTTTAATTTGATCGAAAAAACCATTGAGATAAATCCCGGGGAAATATCGTTTAATAAATTAACTGATTTCCGTTCTTTGGGAATGAATCGGGTCTCCATGGGAGTTCAAACTCTGGAGGGAAAATTATTGAAATTTCTGACTCGATCTCACTCAGTCAGGGATGTTTTCAATACATTTGACCATACCCGGAAAGCTGGATTTGAAAATATAAATTGTGACTTAATTTACGGTATTCCCGGACAAACTCCGGATATTTGGAAGAGGGACATGAACCAAATAATTGAATTGAACCCCGAACATATTTCCGCTTATTCTTTAACGGTTGAAAAAGGAACAGAACTTTTTCAAATGGTGAAATCCAAAAAGGTGACCATGCCCCAAAACAGTGAAAGTGCGGACTGGTTTACACTGACAAGAACCTATTTATCAAAACGTCAATACATGCCCTATGAAATATCTAATTTCTCCAAACCGGATAAAGAATGCAGGCATAATCTTCATTATTGGAATATTGATCCTTATATCGGTTTCGGTCCTTCTTCCCACAGTTTTAACGGTGAAAAAAGATGGAATAATGTGCGGTCTTTGGATCAATATATGAAAAAAATGGATGAGAAATTGTCTCCAGTTTCTTCATCTGAAACCCTGACTCCAACCCAGAAATTGAATGAAAGAATCGGGTTCGGATTGCGATTAAAAGATGGAATTGATGTTGAAATATTTCCGGAAATTCATAAAAATAAATTCAACAATAACTTGAAATACCATCAAAATCAATGGAATGATTATATTGATAAAGTCGGAAATAATATCAGATTAAACGAAAATGGTTTCGCATATGCAGATGCAATCGCTGTTGACCTTATGTTTCAATAAGTAAAATGTTTAATGGTTTCCCCTTCCCTGCCTATTCTTGTCATGGCTTCAATTCCCAAATTGATATGAAGGTCAACATATTTTAAGGTAACCTCCCTGTCGGATTCCTCCGTTTTCACTCCTTCAGGAATCATGGGAGTGTCCGAAACCAGCAATAGGGCACCTCTATTTATCCCATTGGAAAATCCGGTGATGAAAAGAGTCGCTGTTTCCATATCAATCCCCAATACCCTGATTTTCCTTAAATAGTTTTTAAATTCATTGTCGTGTTCCCATACCCGTCGATTGGTAGTATACACAACTCCTGTTCGGTATTCAATTTTTTTTTCCACCAATATCTGGGACATATATTTATGTAATTTGAACGAAGGCATAGCAGGAACTTCCTTGGGAAAATAATCATCACTGGTACCCTCTCCCCGGATGGCGGCAATGGGTAAAATAAAATGTCCCAGTTCTGTTGTCTTTTTCAATCCGCCGCATTTTCCCAGAAAAAGGACGCCATTTGGTTTAACACCGGATAATAAATCCATAATAGTTGCTGCGTTGGAACTGCCAATTCCAAAATTAATAATACTTAATCCTTCCGAATTGGTTGCTGAAGTCATGGGACCGCCTGATCCATTGATAGGAACATTAAATTTTTCGGCGAATTTTTCCACATAATTTTGAAAGTTTGTCAACAATATCCATTGGCCGAAAGAGTCGGGGTCCGTTCCCGTATATCTCTTCAGCCAGTTTCTTGTAATTTTAGCTTTTTCTATCATAATTCCAATTCCAGAGAAACGGGACAATGATCAGACCCTAAAATATCATCGTGAATATCTGCATCAATAACATGTTGGGAAAATCTTTCATTCACAAAAAAATAATCAATGCGCCAACCCACATTCCGTTCCCGGGCTCCAAACCGATAAGTCCACCACGAATACCTGTCCGGTTCCGGATGAAATACCCGAAAAGTATCCACCCATCCATTTTCTACATAAATATCCAATTTCTCTCTTTCAACAGGCATAAATCCTGAGTTTTTGATATTGTCTTTTGGGCGTGCCAAATCAATGGGATGATGCGCTGTATTCCAATCGCCGGTGACAACCACTTGCACTCCGGATTCAACCTGTTCATTAATAATGGGAAGTAATTCATCATAAAATTCCAGCTTATATTGGAGTCTTTCATCATTTTTTTGACCATTGGGAAAATAGATATTGTAAAGCAGAAACGATTTATGCTCCGTGATCAATACCCTGCCCTCACTGTCAAAACGGTCAATTCCCATTCCTTCCTGTACGAAAAGAGGTTCAGTTTTACAAAAAGTTGCCACTCCGCTGTATCCTCTTTTTTCAGCAGAATGAAAATAGGCGTAATACCCGTGATCAGTTAAAAGTGCATCAGATAACTGGTCCACTGCTGCTTTCGTTTCCTGAATACAAAGAATGTCCGGTTTGGTTGTATCCAGCCAATCTAGAAATCCTTTTTTCTCTGCTGCCCTTATTCCGTTAACATTCCATGAAAATAATCTCATTTAATCTCCGTTATTTTACTTAGATGACTTCTACTCTATCAATTACATATTTTTCTTTACTGACAAGGTATAAAATATACTGATGATTAGGGAAAAAATATTTAACTTTTGACATCACAGAATTTGATAAAGGAAAATATCTTGAGCCAAAGAGTAAGAAAACGGAAAAGAATAAAAAATAATAACAAGTCCCTTTATAAGGATTATAATTTTGAAATTCTCGTTTTAGGGTTGTTTGCACTAGGCTTTTTCCTCTTGTGGGAAAAATGGAAAATAAAATCTATTTTCTGGAGATTTGTCACTGACACTACCAGAATTATTGTTACGTTTATAAGAGATGTTTCTGTAAGTATTGGTAATGTTGTTTCTGGTGTAGAAACATCTGATCTTATAGGAATTGTATTAATCATGGTGGCATTTATTCTGGTTCTGAATCGTGCCAGGATCAGGATTATTACCCATCATCCCAACTTATTATCCTGTCCCCAATGTGAAGGTGATCTGCGGCGGACTCACAGAAAAATAATACATAGAATTCAGGAATTTTTTCTTTTATGTAAAATCAAAAGATACAGATGCAGAAAATGTTCATTTGATGGAGTTGCGATGATTCGGGGGGGGGGGCGTTAAATAGACATTCATGAAAAATTAACTGAAACCGTTTGAATCATCCCTGAGGGAATTTTAAATTCGCCTCGTTTTTTAAGGCGTTTGGCTATTAAAACCCTTGAAAAATACCTAATAAAAAATTGAATTTGGCCCGTTCGTCTAGTGGTTAGGACTCCAGGTTTTCATCCTGGCAACAGGAGTTCGATTCTCCTACGGGCTACCAAACTACGCTCCGTTCCGCTTGGCAATCCATTCTACAATCTTATACCTGTTCATTGCTTTTCTGCCTATTATTAATAACAAAAACCTTTCATTTTGACAAAGCTATTTGCATGTGTCACGTTTATTCAAGGCAGCACTTGAGTCATCCAGTTGTCCTTAATTTATTACGAATATCCAAAACCGGAGGTCTGTCTGTTTTGTTTGGAAATGATATTTTACCTTAAATTTATATCATGAATCTGCCGCTCCATCCTGCAATCGTTCATTTCCCTATAACCCTTTTCATTACTGCTTTCATAATACAGGCACTCCATCTTTGGAGACCATACTGGATCTGCAGGACAACATCCATGTGGCTTTTGGGATTTGGAGTTTTATCTGCATTCGGAGCCATGCTTTCCGGACAGCGGGAAGCTATTAAATCCGGGACGGAAGTTCACGAATTAAAGGTTCTTGAAACCATTCAAAATCATGAATTAATCGCATCGGTAACAACCTGGAGTTCCCTGGTTATTTTTCTCCTCTGGTTATATCTGTTTTTTAAATATATGGAAGACACACGAATTGATAAATTAGCTCTGGCATTTTTGGGGTTGCTTAGTCTTTCTGTTATGGTAACAAGCTATTTAGGTGGAACATTAGTTTATATTCATCATCTGGGAATTCGATAAACTAAACCCATGAAGAACATTGCAGTATTTGGCGGAACCGGGTTTGTTGGCTCCTATATTGTTAAAGAACTTGTAGCAAATGGATATATTCCTAAAGTGTTGGTGAGGGAAGACTCCAAGAATAAATTGCATCATTCAGATATCTGTTCAGTCATCCATGGGGAAATTTCCTCTGTGAAAAATATAGAGGAAACACTATCGGGAACGGAAGCAGTAATTTACGTGATTGGAATTATCCGGGAATTTCCGAAAAAGGGAATTACATTTGAAGAGTTACATTTCCAAGGAGTAAAACGGTGTGTCGAATTATCCCAAGATATGGGTATAAAACGATTTATTTTGATGAGTGCAAACGGAGTAAAACCAAACGGGACGGATTACCAGAAAACAAAATACATGGCTGAACAATATTTGAAGGATTCTAATTTGGATTGGACTGTATTTCGCCCCTCTCTCATTTTTGGCGATCCTCAGGGAAAAATTGAATTTTGTTCACAATTAAAAGAGGAAATGCTTTCACTTCCCTTTCCGGCACCTCTGTTTTATGAGGGAATCGTTCCTAAAAATGCAGGGAATTTTGCCATGTCTCCCATCCATGTGAAAAACGTGGCGGAATTTTTTGTTAAATCATTGGAGAAAAAATCAACTTTTCACCAAATTTACGAACTGGGAGGAGCTGAATCATTTTCTTGGAAGGAGTTAATTTCCATCATCGCTATAGCAAGTTGTAAGAAAAAATGGAAAATTCCCGCTCCTGTAACTCCGGTTAAATTGATAGCATCGATCTTTGACAGATTTTCCTGGTTTCCCATTTCCAGAGACCAACTCACGATGCTTTTAGAAGGAAATACATGTGATTCAAAAAAATTGTTTGTGGAGTTTGAAATTGAACCCTTAGATTTCTCAGGAACAAATTTATCATATTTACATCCGGAATGAAGAATTTTACTTTTTATTTTTTCATATCAATCTTTGTGACCATGCTAATCGGTAAATCATCCGTCAGTGCAGGGATGAAAGCGCCTGATTTTCAACTCCCTGATCAAGACAGCACGTTACATCAACTCAGCGATTATCTCGGAACAAATGTCGTGCTATATTTTTTCCCCATGGCAGATACACCCGGATGAACAAAAGAAGCGTGCGGGTTCCGTGACCAATTTGAAAATTATGAAAATGTAAATGTAAAAATAATCGGTGTCAGTTTCGATGAACCGGATAAATTAAAGCTTTTCCAAGTTAAACATAATATTCCATTTACTTTTCTGTCCGACCGTAAAAAAACAACAGCAAAAATGTATGGTGCCAAAGGGTGGTTTTTTGCTAAAAGAATTACATTCATCATAGATAAAGAAGGAACAATTCAAAAAATCATCCGCAACGTAAGCGTTCATTCTCATGCGGTGGAAATTCTTGAAATAATTAATAACTTGTTGGAATAAGAATGATTAAAGTCACATTTCATTTAGGAAAAATATAATTTGCATGTTTAATTTTAGCTTTAATTAAAAGGAAATAAATAATGAGTGAAAAATTATCCCCCAGACATATTGTTTTAGCGGGACTGCTGATTTTTGCTACGTTCAGCCGTCTAATCCCTCATCCACCCAATTTTACGGCATTAGGAGCCATGGCATTGTTTGGCGGAGCATATCTAACCAGCCGTATTATGGCAATTATATTACCGCTGGGAGCGTTATGGCTCAGCGATATTGTCCTAAACAATTTTGTTTATTCCGATTACTACACCGGTTTTGTATTGTTCTCTCCTGACCATGTGTGGATTTATATCAGTTTTATTGTGATCGCATTTTTGAGCAATTTCCTTTTAAAAAATGTTAATGCAAAATCGGTCGGTTTATCCGCTTTGTCTGCATCTGTTATATTTTTTATCTTGTCCAATTTCGGTGTCTGGATGCAAGGAATCATGTATCCCATTTCATTGGACGGATTGATTGCCTGTTATTTCGCCGCTCTTCCCTTTTTCGGATGGACGCTCTTAGGAAACGCTGTTTACTGCTCCATCCTATTTGGCAGTTTTGAATTTGCCAATCATAAAATATCTGTTTTGCAGGTACGATAACCAAATATAAGGCTTTATTGAAGTGGTATATTATTAAACCTGCGGACATTAATTCTTTCAACCGATTGTCTTCATTGAGTAGCGGAGCGTTATCGAAATGAGGCGTTCTTTTCGCATCAGGAAAGCTAACTTAATAAGATATCTATCTTCGTAATTCCGGTCGATTTCCTACACTAATTTACAAGCAGGTGAGTCTTCGATAACGCCACACTATGTTTCCCTACTCAGACTGACCTATCTCGTTTTTGTTTTTAAAAGTCATATATTAGCAACAATGTCCACCGATTTTACAAATCAGGAATTATTGATCAGATAAACTCCTGAGACTGCTAAAACACTTCCTAAAGCAGTCGTCCAATCCAATTGTTCTCCCAAAATGATCATACTGAACCCCATGGCAGTAACAGGAACTGTGAAAATGTAGGCACTGGCTTTTCTGGAGCCCAATCGAACCGTTGCTAAAAAATATATGGTTGTCCCAAAGACCATAGCTCCTGCCGACAAAATAAATAGGTTCATCCAAAAATTCCAACCGTAATTGAAAACGGAAAAGAGAGGTTCGTCTAAAGCCAATAAAAATGAAAACACTCCGGCAACCGCCATGGACCAAAAACTATAGGGAATGAAATGAATTTTATCTTTGGAAGATGCAGTGATTATCGTAACAAATGCCCAAGATACTGCTGCCCACAGGAAATGAATGTTTCCACTCTGAATAAGGTTTGACATACTAACAGACCAGATTTTCATAATAATGACTCCTCCCAAGAAACCCAGTATTGCTCCAAAAAAATCTTTTGATTTTAATGTGTCTTTAAATATTATTACTGCCAATATTGCCGTAATAATTGGATTTAATGTGGTAACCAGCACTCCTCCCGCACCGGCTAAACCCATTTGTGTCCCACGAAAATAAAAATAATTATAGACAGTCATAAGAAAGCCATTCAGAAAAACATATTTGATAGCTCTCTGTGATATTTTCAAAGAATGACCTGTCCATTTCATGACGGGAATAAAAAGTAAAGTTGCCAATAAAAATCTCCAAAACATGGACAGAAATGGAGACGTATAAGTACCCAGAATTTTTGCATTGGTCCAGGAGATTCCCCACACAGCCATTGCAAAAATCAAAGCAATCTGGAGTTTAAATTGAAACAGAAATCGCAGATTCAAATATTTTTATATCCGTAAAACCAGTGGTTCGTAACCGAGCCGATATTTCTTACAGTGTGATTCATTCCAGCAGGAATGAGGATCTCCTCTCCTATTTCAAGATGCAATATTTTGCCGTCCATTTCCAGTTCGATCTCTCCATCAATGAGCATCAAAAGTTCATCAGATCCATGAACAAAATTTTCCCAGACTTTGCCAGGTGGGTCTATCCATATATCGCAGGAAAATCCACGGTTTCCCCAATTCTTTCTGACAGCGTTATGGTCAATATTCACTTTTATTTATCCTCTTATCTTTCTTTGGTACAGAATAATTATAACGAGACAATTTACACCTAATCCCCATACACCGGCGTGAATTCCCCAAGGCTTTGCAGGAATCGGAAATCCCAGCATATTTGAACCAATGATGAAAAGAGCTAATCCGGTTCCTGTAAGTATTCCAAACTGAATCATAGTTTTATCCAATTTCCTGATATGAATTCCTATCAGAATTGCCGGTGCAATCTGACAGAGTAGTTCCAGTTTAATTTCCATGAGTCTCCAGATGGTTTGGGGAAGGTGAATTGCCAGTACTACTGCAAGTGCCATAATCATCCATGAAAATACTTTCCCCAATAAAGTGAGGGTTTTTTCCTTTGTCTGAGGTTTTATCCTACGATAAATGTCCTGGGTGGACAAAGAGGAAATGGCTAATAGTGCCGAATCTACAGTGGACATTATGGCAGCTATTGCGGCAGAAATAAAAAGAACCAGAACCGGTGCAACAACCGGATTCTTTTGTGCTAAGTCTGACAATAGCAGGAGCGTGATGTGTTCCGTTTCCTGCCCCGAAAGTCCAGGGAATTGCCCTGCTCCCACAATCCCTACCGTGATAATAAAAAGAGTTGTGACAAAAGGCATGAAGACCATGATCTGCAGTGAGCGTTTTAGAGTCTTTTCATCTTTAGCAGAATAGATTCTTTGAATAGCGTGAGGATAAACGGAAATTCCTGCAAATAATATGACAATGGTACTGAACCATAGCCGTTTTCCGTTCCAGTCCGGCGGCGCCCAGAAATCTGTATTGGATTGAATTTGCGATGAAACCATTCCGCCATAATAAACATGAACCATGATAAAAATGAATATTACGCCCAATAACAAAAGAATTCCCTGAATAACATCCGTCCAGGCAACACTACGCATCCCTCCCAGCGTTTCGTAAATGACCATGATCAAAGAGAGCAGGATAATCCCGTTCACAAATGAAACGGCACCACCTGTGGAGGCTTCCACAATGATGCCAATAGCTTTCAAATTGGTTACAATATAATTTCCTAAAGCAATGATCGAGAGAACGGTAATACATATAGTAAGCGGAGTACTTTGATAACGATACTGAATAAAATCACCAATAGTGATGAATTTGTGTTTTCTGGAAAGGCGAAAGAGCCTGGGAGCAAAAATAAAATAAGCGCCAATTACAGAACACATGAAGGTCACTGTAACCAAAGCGGTAAATCCATTTCGATAGGCTCTGCCTGCAAATCCAATGAGAGTATTTCCGCTGTATTGGGTAGCATAAAGTGTTAAAAATAAAACGAAAAATCCCATTCCCCTCCCCGCTAAATAAAAATCTGCTAATGAATTCTCTTTCCTGTAGAATCTACCGACTAATCCAATTCCAATCAGTGAAAAGAGGTAAAGCAAAAGGAAGATCGTTCCACCAGTAGAGAGTAAAGGGGCGTTCATTTATTCTCCTCATAAGAATCCTCAGCAGAGATGTCCCAGTATTTTTTCAGTAGTATGTAAATAATACAAGCATAGAGAAACGAAACCACCAAAGAATAAAAAGCCCAGACCGGCATCCCTGCAA
>CAZSIH010000044.1:6539-16222 GCA_964606925.1 uncultured bacterium | reverse complement strand
CCTGTCCAATGACGATGGGTCCAGCACCAATAATTAAAATGGATTCAATGTCAGTTCGTTTAGGCATATTTTATTCGCCACCAAGGCACGAAGACACCAAGTTTTTTAATACTTTTCTTGGTGATTTCGTGGCTATTCGTTAAACAATACATCATCTAATCCTTGGTTGATTTTATAATTAGAAAATTTCATGATGACCGAACCAGCAATCCCCTCTTCCAAATTCATCCCTTTTACTATGTCCTTAAAATCAGTTTGGTCTTCTGCCGGTCCACCAAAAGGGTTTCTGATTGACCAGTTGTTTACCCCTTTAATTCCCAATTTAAATTCAGATCGTTCAGGCACCCAAAAACCTTTCACGTTCATATATTTTGTTTCAAATATAAATATATGTTCTGAGTCCAAAAACACATCCACTTGAGTCATAGTCCAATTTTCTGCATTTATGTAAACCTTCATGATTACATTGAGTGTGTCGTTTTCATCTAAAACAACAGAGATTTTTAATGAATCTCGATTGATAAACCCTGTAATTTTATAAAATGGTATTCCGTCTAAACTGGTTTTCTTTATTTCTGTTACATCGGTCAACATTGAAAAAAACTCCATTGGATTTCCGCCTGTTCCCATTTTTGGTAATATGGCAAAACCTGTAGATTTAATTTTCATTTTATCCGGTTTTTTATAATACATTCGGATGTTTTTTTTTGGCATTCTGAATCCGGTCATTTTTGCAGCTATTTTTATATCCACCTGATAATCATCAATTCGACTAAACTGATGAATCACCTTTTCCTGAATGGTTTCCAAAGAAGGTATGTTTCCCCATAAAAATGGTGTGACGAGAAATATTGAAAACAATATTCGCTTCACGTTTTAATATCCTTTTTTAAAAACACGGTGATAGCAATGCTAAAAAAAAGTACAGCGTGAAATAAAAGAATCCCTGTTTTTTTCACGATATCTTTCCAAGGGATTGGGTCTTTAAACGCATCCAGCCACACATCAAAATATTTCACAAAAACATACGGTTCAATTGAGTTAAAATAATCCAATGGAATCGCAATAACCAAATATCCGATAATAATTAAAAACATAGTTCCTATTATAGGACCTACACTGTTATTTACCATAGCTGAAAACATAAAACATAACGTAACCACCATACACATCACCAAAATTGCCAGAGAAAATGAGAACGCCATTCGAATCCAAGCCTCACGCTGTTCGAGTATTAAGATACCGTTATCGAACACTAATAAATCACCGGTGCCTAAAACAAGAGAACCAATCCCTAAACTCCAAAATGCACAAAACAAAATTAATAGAGCTGTATATATATAGCTTGCAAGCAGCTTTGATGTGAGAATTTTCAATCGTGATACTGAACGTACAAGAGTAATTCTGAAAACACCACTAGCCCCGTCTGCCGCCACCGAATCACCAGCTGCCAATGTTACTAAAAATGGAATGTGTATCCAAAACGCATTCATAATAATATGTGTAGCAAGAAAACAATTAAAGATTGAGCCAACAATTAAAAAAGAATCTCCAAATTGTCCGATATAATCATTATGAATTTCATCGCTTCCCTGGACAAATCCCCACAGAACTAAGGGCATGAGTATAGAAATCCCTATAAATCCGATATAACTACGCCACCTGCCTGTAATGACAAGAAGTTCATTGTAAATAAGATTCAGCATTAGATGACTGATTCTGTTCCTACTTTTGATAAAAATAAATCCTCTAAACTTGTCCGAGGAATGACAGCATAAATTTTAAAACTATTTTGAATCAGAAACTCAACCAGTTTAGCTGTATTCTTTCTTTTTAAATTCACCAGCAGTTTTGCATCAATCATATTACAAGATTGCACCCAATCTTGTTGTAACAATAATTCTGAGGCTTTCTGGGGTTGACTCACATCCACTTCTGTTTTTACATATTCGGAATTGGATAGTAGGGTATTAATGGTTCCGCTTGTAATTAATTTTCCTAAGCTGATGATGGCGGCATGGGAACATATTTTTTGAACTTCATCTAATAAATGACTGGAAATAAAAATGGTAATTCCTTCATCAGATAATTCACAGATTAAATCTCTTATTTCTTTCATCCCTTGTGGATCAAGTCCATTTGTAGGTTCGTCTAAAATCAATAGTTTTGGATGGGATAGTAGAGCTTGAGCGATCCCAAGCCTTTGTTTCATACCTTGAGAATAGGTTTTTACTTTATCATTTCTCCGGTTTTTCATTCCGGTTTTTTCCAGAACTAATTTAATTCTTTTTTCATCTATTCCATCCATCCGAGCCAACATTTTCAGGTTTGTCTCTCCAGATAAATGTTTATAAAAATCAGGTTTTTCTATTAATGCGCCTACATCTTGCAATGCTCTATTTTTCATTTTCTGAACAGAATTTCCTTGAATAAAAACCTCTCCACCGTCCGGGGAAATTAGTGCCGTCATCATTCGTATTGTGGTTGATTTTCCGCTTCCGTTGGGACCTAAGAAACCAAATACAGATCCTTCGGAAATTTCTAATGATAAATTATTTACCGCTTTTCTGGTGCCAAATGACTTGGATAAATTTTTGGTTTCTAAAATCATTTGTTCATCATGTCAATAAATTGTTCAAATAAATATCGACTATCATGGGGCCCGGGACTCGATTCCGGATGGTATTGAACTGAAAAAGCAGGAAAATCTTTACAGCGAATGCCTTCCGATGTATTGTCGTTCAGATTCACATGAGTTGGTTCCACATTGGATGGTAGTGAATCCAAATCAACAGCAAATCCATGATTCTGACTGGTAATTTCAATTTTTCCAGTTTCTAAATTTTTCACTGGATGATTTAATCCACGGTGTCCGAATTTTAGTTTGAATGTTTTGGCTCCGAGTGCTAAGGCCAAAATCTGGTGACCAAGACAAATACCAAAAATGGGTTTTTGTCCTAATAACTCTTTCACGGTTTTAATTCCATATGTTACTACGGCAGGATCTCCGGGACCATTAGATAGAAAAACCCCATCCGGATTGAACTTCAAAACATCTTTGACTGTTGTGCTAGCAGGAAAAACTGTTACGTCACACCCATGACTTTCCAGCAAGCGAAGAATATTGTGTTTAATTCCAAAATCAATCGTAGCTACTTTGAATGTTGAGCTTTTTGAGTTCCATTGATATGGTTTTTTTACAGTTACCTCTTTTGCTAAGTCCAATCCGGTCATATCCGGTGCTTTAGACAATTTCTTTTTCAACGAATCCAAATCAGAATCAATTGTTGAAATAATACCGTTCATGGCGCCATTATCGCGGATATGCCTGGTGAGTGCCCTTGTGTCAATGCTCTGAATCCCAACAATATTATGTTCCTGTAAATAATCGCCGATTGATTGAGTTGACTGCCAATTGGATGGTGTCACAGTTTCCTCTTTGATCACAAATCCGGCAACTTGAATTTTGTCTGATTCCACATCATCAGGATTTATACCATAGTTGCCGATGTGCGGTGCTGTCATGGTAATGATCTGGCGACAGTAAGATGGATCCGTCAGTATTTCCTGGTACCCTGTCATTCCCGTATTAAAACAAACTTCCCCAATTGTTTCTCCTTCGGATCCAAAACTTTTCCCGGAAAAATAACTGCCGTCTTTCAATAATAAAAAAGCTTTTTTCATAAATTGAGTTGAAGGGTATTTGCGGCTAAAGACAGTTTGCTCAATTAAATACCAAGTTTGAAGCTGTCATTTCTTCGGGTATGGGGAGTTCCATTAATTTTAAAATGGTTGGACCTATATCCGATAATTTTCCTCTTTCCGCCATGGAAATACCGGAAATCTGGTTTGCAATATAAACACACTCAACCGGGACTGTGGAATGACTGGTTCTCACTTGTCCTGTCAAATAATCTACCATTTGATCGCAATTTCCATGATCAGCGGTAATGATTATTTTACCATCTAACTCCAAAAATCGATCCACAATCTTACCCACGCATTCATCCAGAATTTCCACTGCTTTTACTGCTGAATCAAAATTCCCTGTATGTCCAACCATGTCTCCATTTGCAAAATTTACTAATATGAATTGATAAGGATTTGATTGAGTCAAATCCATGAACTTATCCACTATATTATATGCTTCCATCTCCGGATGTTCTGCAAACGTTGCAGGATCAAACCTGCTGGGAACCTCTACCTGATCTTCGTTGGGAAAAGGAGTTGTAGATTTACCATTAAAAAAACTGGTGACGTGACGAAACTTTTGGGTTTCTGCGAGACGAAGCTGACGTAATCCTGAATCCGAAATCACTTTTCCCACTAATTGATCCGGTTTCCCTGAAGTATCATCCGATCTAAGTAATAAATATGGTGTAAACTCATCATAGTATTTTGTAAGACCTGCATAATCAATATTTGGAATGCGGGATAGATTCCCGGGATACGTTTTCTCCATGAACGCCATGGTCAATTGTATGGCTCTGTCCTGTCGGTAATTAGTATGCAGGATACTATCTCCGTCTGAAACTCCACTATAACCATTTACAACGTAAGGAAGGATATATTCATCAAACATTTTTTCACCAGAAGGTGTGCCGTCATTTTTATAGGATTTCTGAATTGCATCTTCAGGGTTTTCAGTTTTTATTCCGTTTCCATCAACAATACATGAAAATGCCCTGTCCGTAAGCGACCAGTTTCTTGCCCGATCCATCCCATAATACCGCCCCATAAATGTTCCGATTGAACAATTTTTTACCTCTTCCATTTCTTTTCTTAGCGAAGTAAAAAATTCAAGCGTACTCCAGGGCGGAGTGTCTCTTCCGTCCAGAAACGGGTGAATGATAATTTGTCCTTCGGGATATTCAAGCCTGGCTTGACGCATTAATTTAAAAAGATGATCCTGATGAGCATGAACTCCTTCATCCTGAAGTAACCCGAGAAAATGAAATTGAGAATTATTTATTTTCCAATTATTTATCAGCTTTTTCCATGTTGGAGTTGCGAATAAACTCCCGTCTGTCAACTGATCATTTATGCGAAGGAGTTCCTGTGTGATTACCCGCCCTGCCCCCATGCTGAGATGTCCCACTTCACTTGAACCCTGAAATCCTGGTGGGAGTCCTACTGCTTCTCCGGATGCATCCAATAAACAACGTGGAAACTTTTTTCTGTATGTATCAAAATTAGGTGTGTCAGCCGCCATAACAGCATTTCCTTTTGGGTTTTCATTATACCCAACACCATCTAAAATAATTAACGTAACCGGGTTCAATTTTCTATAGAATAAAAGGTAAAATTTAACCCCATATTTATCTGAATTTAGGATGTCTTTTTTCCTTATTTTTCACTAAATAATAAAGTTCGTGACTATCCACAATCAAAACTCATCCATCCTTTTTTTTAACGGAACAATCTATGGTTCTGCAAAATCATCTGCAATTTTATGCAGAGATGGGAAAATAACCGCTGTTGGGAAAAAGGATGATTTTACCATTGAAAACTCTATTGATCTTGATGGTGGATTTGTTTTTCCTGGATTTATTGATTCACATCTTCATTTACTTGGAGCGGGGCAAGCACTGGAAAATCTAAATTTTACAGGTTTCATCTCACCGGATGAAGTGGCAGAATCTGTGAAAAACACAACGAATAATGTTAGAAGAAATGGTAATTGGATTTTGGGTAGGGGATGGGATCAAACCTTGTGGAAAAACCAAATTTATCCTGATAAATCAATTTTGGATGTTGTTGCCCCTGATATTCCTGTTGTGCTTCGGCGGGTGGATGGGCATGCTTTATGGGCAAACACAAAAGCGATGGAACTTGCCGGGATTTCTCAAGACACTTTTACACCGGATGGCGGAATTATTTATAAAAATACAAGGGGAGAACCCTCTGGAATATTTATTGATAATGCCATGAATCTTATTTTGAATGTCATCCCAAAACCAAAAAAATCGGATATTAAGCGTCAACTTATTAAAGCAATGTCTCATCTAAACTCATTGGGGTTAACATCTATCCATGATCCCGGAACTCATATTGATACACTTTCTGTTTTAAAGAACAACTCATTCAAGTCCACTGTGAAAGTGTATGCCATGCTGAACTATAAAGAAGATGAATATTCTCCCTATCTCTCATCCGGACCTTTTGTCCATGACCCTTTCATAACCATCAGAACTGTAAAGATCTATTTGGATGGTGCATTGGGTTCTCATGGCGCTGCTCTTTTAGAACCATACAGTGATGATCCCAAAAATAGTGGACTACTTCTTGAAGATATTGGAAAAGTAAAACAGGATATTAAACAATTTAACGAAATTGGTTTTCAAATCGCTATTCATTGTATCGGGGACAAAGCCAACCGAATGGCATTAGACATGTATGCTGAAGTAGGAAAAAAATCGAGTCGGAACCGAATCGAGCATGCCCAAATGATCCATCAAAATGACATCCCCAGATTTTCTGAATTGGGAGTCCTTCCATGTATGCAACCCCTTCATTGTACAAGTGATATGCATTGGATTCCTTCACGAATCGGAAATCACAGACTTTCTGAAGCATATCCATGGAATTCATTGATCCAATCAGGATCTATTATTCCCGGAGGCTCAGATGCTCCAATCGAAAGCGCTGATCCTTTAAAAGGTATTTATGCTGCTGTAACCCGCCAAGAAAAAAACGGAAACCCGTCCGATGGTTGGCAGAAGCAGGAATCGGTGTCAATAGAAAATGCAATAAAAATGTACACGGAGTGGTCTGCTTATACAGCATTTGAGGAAAATAAAAAAGGGAAGATAGAAAAAGGATTTTCTGCGGATTTTACCGTTTTGGATAAAAACCTGTTAAATATTCAACCTGAAGAAATTCTTGAATCCGAAGTCAAAATGACAATCGTGAGCGGGGATGTAGTGTATTCAAAATGATTTATAAATCTGAAATAAAACACTTATATTCACTGAAACAAAAAAAATACCGTAAAAAAACCGGGGAGTTTTTGATTGAGGGAACCCGAATAATTACTTCTGCTTTGGAATCAGTGTCCTTTTTAAAAACTATCTTTATAACTGAACATTTCAAAAATTCTAATTCTTCGAAACATGTTTTAGATAAAATAAAAAAAGGGGACATTCCCCTTAAAATCATTGATGAACAGACAATGAAAATATTTACAGACACTGAAAACCCTTCCGGAATTTCTGCTCTTTGTCCTTTACCTGAATTAAAATTGAATATAAATGATTTTATTGGTCCCGGATTATTTCTTGACGCTATTTCTGATCCGGGGAATCTAGGAACCATCTGCAGGACCACAGCATGGTTTGGTGTTCAAAATGTGATCTTATCACCAAATTGCGTTGATCCATTTAATCCGAAAGTGGTACGTGCAGGAATGGGGGCACACTTTCATTTAAACTTTTATAATATTTCGTTGAAAGATCTATCTGAAAATAATTATGAAATCATTGGGGCAGGCGCATCCGGAATTCCCATCCATGAATTTAAACAACAAAATAAAAAGAATTGGATATTGGTGTTGGGAAATGAAGCCCATGGTATTTCAAAGGAAAACCAAGCATTATTAAATGAAACCATTTCAATTCCTAAATATGGAGCGGGGGAATCATTGAACGTGGCTATTTCGGCGGGGATTTTGTTGTCCTTTTTTGTGTATTCAAGTACAAAATGATTTTCTTCAAAAGCTAATATTATTTTTGAAGTGGATTGGTAAATTCCATGAGATTTATGATAAACAGTATTTGGATTTACTGTTTACAAAAAAATAATGAGATTCCAGAATAAATACCGCATTGACTCCTCTCGATTGAAATATTGGGATAATTCCAATCCGGGGATGTATTTTGTAACAATTTGCACCCATAAATTTGTTAAATGGTTTGGAAGGATTGTTGATAATAAAATGATATTGAATGAAATGGGGGGAAATTGCGAATAAATGTTGGATGGAAATTCCAAGTCATTTTGAAAACATTGAATTGGATGAATATTTGTTTATTGATGATTAATAATCAATATTTGGACATTCTATTGACGGAGGAATAAAGAATCCAATAATTAACAACCTGTAAAAATTAAATTTATGGTTATACATTATAGTATAACTCTTGGGTAAATGTTATGAAAATGAAAATTCACAATAAAGGTCATGTAGTCATTCCTTCAGAAATTCGAAAAAAGTTTGATTTGGATGTGGGGGATCAAATGGATGTTGTGGTGGATGAATCAGGTGTTCATTTATACCCCATTGTTGAAGATGCCATAACTTTAGACGGTATTATTAAAGAAGAAGCGGACAAATACGGTTTTCCAGGAGTAAAAGAGATCAGAGAAGCCACAGAAAAAGGATTTTCTGGAAATGAACCTGATTGACACAAACGCCATTCTTTGTTATTTCACTGGAGACAGGTCAAAATATAAAGGCGTATTTTCTCTTTTTTCCCGTTTGAATTTGAATGAAGAAAAAGTAGAGTGCCCGATTTTGGTTTTCTTTCAGGTCATTTTTGTTTTAAAGAGTTACTATAAAATTTCCGTAGATAAAATTGTGTATATTATGAATGCATTTATTAATATTCAGGGTATTTTTATAAAGGAAAAACGTATTTTAAAAACAGCCCTTTCACTATGGGAAAACAAAGGCGGAGATGTTATTGATGCATATATCATCTCTGTTTCTGAACATGGACAGGGTCGGAAAATTTACAGTTTGGATAAGGGAATGGATAAAATGAGCAAACATCGGATTAATCCAAAGTGAGTTCAGGTTCAATTACAGACATGTAAATCTGTACAAGATTATGCATAAAATCTTTAGAAATAAATTGATCAAATAGTCATGACCCAAAATTTAAAGTTCACGGATTTTTCGATTTAACAACAAATTTTTCCCATCCCTTGATTGATGGATTCAAACAATTAATTAACTATTTTATTACTCCCTATTTCCTTTTCATTACTTAAAGATAATTGTAATTTCCCGCACAATGACACCAACGGAATCAGGCTGTTATGAACAAGACATTTACCATTCGATCTGTATTTACAATCGTGATCACATCCCTGTTTATTGGATTTGCCGGGGTTGCTCTTGTTCTGTCCGTAGGAACAGCTCTATTTCCCGAGTCTGATTCACGCCTCCTTACAATTTTATCCATCTTTATTGGGCAGGGGATTATGGTTCTGCCTGTTTTTATCATTATTTATTTAAATAATGGATCGTTTTCCAAATCATTCCGAATAAAACCCATCCCACTTAACAGTATTTTTCCTATCGTTATTTTGTCATTAGGTACCATCATTCTTTCCGATGAAATTGACCGCCTCATCAGTATTGTCTTTCCGGTACCGGATTACATTGAAAAGCTTGTAGAATTCGTTCAATTTGATACACCTCTGTATGCCCTTATACTCATTTTAGCAACGGTAATTATTGCTCCGTTCAGCGAAGAAATATTATTCAGGGGATTTCTCCAGAAGTTTCTGGAAAAACACTGGCAGGATGTTACAAAAGCTGTCTTGGTTACCAGCCTGTTTTTTGCTGCTGTTCATATGAATCCGGGATGGATCATTCAAATTTATCTATTGGGAATTATTTTGGGATATTTAGCATGGAGAACCGGAAGCATCTTCCCTGGACTTATTCTCCATGCACT
>CAZSIH010000044.1:0-6439 GCA_964606925.1 uncultured bacterium | reverse complement strand
CGACCGGAAACGGATCAAGAAGAAGCAGCAAAAATTGTCGCACGATATAATTTCCTTGCAATTCCGGTGGTTGATGTGGATGACTCCATGCTGGGAATCGTCACGGTGGACGATGTAGTGGATGTTATTCGTGAAGAAGCCACAGAAGATTTTCTTCAGATGGCGGGAGCGGGAAAAGACAGGGAGATTTTACTGAAGTCCTCTTGGGAAAATGCAAAATCCCGACTTCCATGGCTGTTCGCAAGCTGGGTTGGCGGGGTATTTGCTGCCGGCATTATAGGAAAATACGAACATATGCTGGAAACCACTGTAGCCTTGGCTGCGTTCATCCCGGTCATTATCGGAATGGGGGGGAATGTCGGTACTCAGTCCTCCACTATTGTTGTAAGGGGAATTGCCACAGGACGGGTTGAAGAAGGGGGTGAGTTGAAACTTTTATTTAAAGAACTACGTGTGGGTTTAATCCTGGGAGTTCTCTATGGAATATTATTGGGAGGATTTACACTTCTTCCTTTTATTGATACAGCTCCGTTCTTTGGAATAATTGTCGGGCTTAGTATTTGTTCATCCATGCTCATCGCTTCATGCATCGGGACGGTGGTTCCTCTTATCTTACGAAAGATCGATATTGATCCTGCCATTGCTACAGGACCTTTTGTTACGACGAGCATTGACATTCTTGGAGTTACACTGTATTTTCTGATTGCTTCCGTAATTTCCGGGATGGTATGATCTTCCTATCAGGGTTGATGTGGGTCGCCCTTGGTATCTACTGTTTCTACACTATTTTATTTAGTACAGGACTCTATCGGCTTAAAAAGTCTTCCAAATATCCTCCTATAACACATCCACAAAATGTTTCTGTTGTTATTGCAGCAAGGAATGAATCAAAAAACTTAAGCAGGTTATTGGACGATTTGGCTTCTCAGGATTATCCTAAAGATAAATTGGAAATTATTGTAACAGATGACCGATCTACGGATAAAACCTGGAAAATCATTACAGATTACATGAATGAATACCTAAATTTTAAGGGAATTCAAATCACAGAAAAATCGAACGATATGACTCCGAAAAAACATGCTCTTTCCAAAGCTGTTTCTACAGCAAGAGGGGACATTATCCTGTCCACAGACGGAGACTGCAGGGTTCCGCCAACATGGGTTTCCAGCATGGTAGGGAATTTAGGCAGCAGTACAGGCATTGTTGCCGGGTTTTCTACTGTGAAAGCTGAAAACCGCTTATTTCATTTATTTCAACGTGTTGATTTTCTTTCACTCATGAGCGCCAATGCCGGGGCGATGGGAATGGGATTCGCTTGGGCAGGGTCCGGTCAAAACCTCGCATACAAAAAATCATATTTTAACCAGATTGATGGTTTTCGTCCTGTTGCTCATCAAATCTCGGGGGATGATATTTATTTAATTCAATCCATTTCCAAAATTGGCGGTGGAACATTCAATCCAGACCCGGCAGGTGCCGTCACAACTCTGCCCATCGATTCCTTCAGCCAATTCATTAACCAAAGAATCAGGTGGGCATCCAATGCTCCGGGACAACACCATTCCCAAATCTGGTTTTTGGTGTTTCTTCTGTCAGCTTTCATTTTGAATGTGTCTCTTCTGCTTCACGTTGTCCTTGGATTTTTTACTCTCACATTTCTTTGTATGTGGCTTTTAAAAATTTTCACAGATGGAGTTGTGGTATATTTGGGAAGCAGAATATTCAAAACACCGGTTTTCTTCACCATCTTTTTTTTATGGTCTTTAGCTCAAATTGTTTACGTCCCTGCCTTAGGACTTTTAGGAATCTCAGGAAGGTTTAGCTGGAAACCATGAAACCAAATGTTTATGTGACCACAATATGGCTTTCTCTTAGTTTGTTGTTTGGCTCTGGTGGTGATACCCTTCATTACAATCTAACAGTTTTCGGTATAAAATGCGGAGAATTATCCTATGTTTATCCCCAAGAAGATCTGTTGATTATTACCGCTCATTCCACAGGATTAATTGATTATATTTTTCCCTTTAGAAATGACTACAATACAACATTTGATACGTCATCTTATGGACTGCGGTATTATAAAAAAACCGTTCGTCAGGGTGAATTTAAACAACGGCTTACCGGAAAATGGGATAGTTCATCTAAGGAGATTGTGTACGAAAAGTTTGAATCTTTCCAGAGACCGGATTCTTGTATGAACCTCTTTACCTTTTTTGCGATGCTAAACAGAGAGAATGGAAACTTTTTAGATACTCAATGGTTTCCGTTGGAACATGAAGGCAACTTATTCAAATCAAGAGTCTTAATAGCGGATACATCCAAAATAAAATTTGGGGGAGATTCTATTTTATGTAATCATTTTCGCCTTGATTTAATTCCAACTGATGAACAAATAAAAATGCTTGACCAGTCTGATTATTTTAGTCAAAATATTACCCGCCCTGAGGCAATAAAACAATTCTGGGTGGAACGTACATATCCGGGAAGAATTATGAAAGCATCGGTAAAAATAGGACCAATCACCGTTAATGCAACTCTAAGACAATGAAAGATTTTTTCAAACATCGCTGGAAACATCTCCTTGCCTGGACCATAATTCTGGTAACATGCCTTATAGCTCTGAAAATGGGTGTTGATGAAAAAATTATTGTGTTTGTTACACTAACATTAGGGTTTTTTACCCAGATTTTTGCTGGATTTGGTGCTCTTATCGCCATGGTCCCCTGGGTTGGACCCCTGGTTATAAAAGTATTCACTATTCCCTTTTTCTGGCTGGTGAATGCTATGGGTTATTTTGTATCCATTATCGCAATTAAAAAGGGGTATTCGAAACAGTTTACCAGTTCCCGTGTTTTAACGGTTGCACTTTTATTTGGAATTATAATCGGTTATATTTTGGGACATATTATTCCATTAAGATGAAAATCCTCATACTCCAAGGTCCAAACCTAAACCTAATTGGTGTGAAATCCGCTCAAAAGGGGAAAGGGGTCACCTTGGATAAAATAAACAAGGCACTTCGGCTTGAAACAAGAAACACGGAAATAGAACTAAAAATTTTCCAAACCCACAAAATTTACATGGCTATTTCATTCCTGCAAAGAAATAGAAATAGCGCATCGGGACTTTTAATTGCCCCTATGGCATGGGCAAAATATGAATATTCTCTTTTGGAAACCCTTCAACTCATTCAATTGCCTGTTGTCCAAATTATTTTAGACAAAAGTTTTGATGAAAATCAATCGATTTTTTCCCCCTTTTCAGTTGATACTGTGCAAAAAGATGACCCCATTTCAGGATTTATAATCGGTCTGGAAATTCTTACAAATCATCTGTCTTGATTATATTATACCGCTTCAACAATTTCTGCATATTTTTATTGTTGATTGTTTCCTGTTCTCATATTTCTACTATTGGAAATTCATATCCGTCTGAAATATCATTTTCTCCCAATGTTGGGTTCGATACTCTAAGCGTTCATATCCCAACTGGTCATTCTTTCACAAAAATTCCCCAAAAATATTCTGACGGATTATTTGAATCAATATCCGATTCTCTTTTTTCACATGGTGTAGATGATTCACTAAGAAAAATCTTAATCAAATTAATGAAGAATAGGGCAGAGGGTGATAAAATCTATGTATTGAATAATGCTTTTCATTCAGATCGATTTACAAAACTGAGGTTTACAGTAAACAAACATTATTTAAAGACACTTGAAAGTACCCTCTTATCAATTTACGTGAACAGACAATCCGAATCTTTCAATCCACTTTTCAAAACCCGGAAATCCACATTAGACTGGAATAGTATTACCCTTCCAACTTTTTTATATCCATGTGAGGAAGTTAATGTACCTAACAAAGCCAGCCGATTACCCAATGCACCAAGGGAATACCGAAAAGGAATCCACAGGGGAATTGATTTTTTTGTTAACTGGGGAACACCTGTGAGAGTAGTAGCTGACGGCACCATCCTCCGTGCTGACCATGGTTTTGAAGAAATCAGTCCTGAGTTCAGATCATTCCTGTTAAAAAGTGCAACGAATATAAACCGGACGCCCTCAGATGTATTCGAGCATATTTTATTAGGAAAAACAATTATTATTGATCACGGACTGAATCTGATACCCGGTTTTCGTGTCATTACCCTTTACGCTCATCTTTCCCATATCAATAAAAATTTAAAACCCGGTGTCAAGGTTCCTTCAGGGAGTTGGCTTGGGAAAACCGGCAATACTGGAATGGAAGCATCAACATACGGAAAACGGAACGGAGCCCACCTCCATTGGGAAATGATATTACAAAGTGAGGATGGAGAGTTTTATATAGGGCAGGGGTTGCCTTTTGATGAATTGTATCCTTTGTTAAAAACCTTGTTTAAATAAAAAGCCCCGATAAATCGGGGCTTTTTTAAGAATATATATTGTTGGTCTTGAGATTAAAAAGATATTTTTAATGCATAAACCAGATTGTTATCAAAATAATTAATAACCGTTCTTTGAGCAACTTCGAAACCAAAGGTCAATTCTCCGACAGGATAAACAATTCCAGCACCAAACGTTGTGCCAAAATTTGAATCTGTTGATTCACTCCAATCAGATTGTGACATATCATCCGGTTTTTCATCATCAATGTTTGCTATTGATAAACCGCTTCCAATCCATACAGATGCATCACCAAAAGACATGGTGTATTCACTTCCAAAACGCAACTCATTAGTTGATGAACTGTTATTATTAAACGTTCCTTGAATTAGAAGACCAGGGATTGCTTCATAAGATAAACCAATGTTCATTTCAACAGGAAGTTCAAAGGGTTCTGATACAATCTGATAAGGTTCATCAATTGTTCCTTCTCCAGAACCTTCCGGTGTATGGTCTTGTTCTAAATCAGATCCGCCATACTGCATCCTAGTTCCCAAATTGCTTAATACAACTCCAATCTTTAAAGGAAGATCTGCGAAACTATATTGAATGCCCATATCAAACCCCAACCCTGAAGCGGAAGTTCTCAATATTTCTTCTTGTACATATTTCATGTTCACTCCAAAACGCATTCTGTCGGCTAAAGATTTAGACCACGTAGCTGAAATTGTCATAAAATTTGGAGAAAATGTTTCACCTGTACCTTCAGTGTTGTCTGATGTCGTACGCATCATATCACCAAAATTAAATGATTTTATACTCAAGCCAAATGTTCCTGAACTACCAACATTACTAACGAAGCCGGCATAATTAACTTTAATGTCAGCAATATAAGACATATTAGAAAATATGGCTTCAGTTCCCCCAACACTAGAAGCTCCAGCAGGATTGAAATAAAGCGCTTCCACTCCTGAAACGGTGGCAAGGTTAGATCCGTTTAATGCAATCCCGTGTGCACCAACAGGAACGCTTAATTGGGAAGCTCCCGAAGTTCCACGTGATTTGATTGTACCGCCAAAAGCATTGACAACCAACGCACCTATCAAAATAAAATAAGAATATTTTGCTTTCATTTTTATTGTCTCCTTCGAATTATTAATAGACATCTATACGTTCTTCAGGTTGCACAATAGCTATTTTTAGAACCCTATCACCCTGGTCCGTCACAATATGTGCAATATACATCCCGCTCGATACTGGTATATTAAAGTTGTTCGTTAAATCCCACACCTCAAACTGTGTGCCATCATTGTGATCCAGTTTTTTGACCAGCTGCCCTGCTAAATTAAATATTCTAATTGTTGCAGTCCCGTCTGCCTCAGGAAGGTGGGTAAAGGTTACCCTTCTTTCAAGGGACGTTCTCTCTTCGGGATTGTACCCAAAGTATGGATTAGGCCAAACATTGATATTTTGAGGATCAAACGTTGTATTTCCTGTCATATAACTTGATGTGCTTATTGTAAAGACATCGCTAGCTGAATTTGGTTTTGTTGTAACCATACGGAATATGGTTCCAGTTTCAGGTATAGCAGCATCTACTACAAATGGATCGGCTGTGACATCTCCACCATTCCAATTTGCAAAAGTCATATTCAATAAAACAGCTCTAGAGATTTGACCATCGACTGAAAGTGGTAGTCCAGGACCTGTTGCCCATTCATAAGCGCCACTCGCACTAGGGTCGGCTGTAAATGCAGCTACCATAGCCTCGTATCCAGCCGTTCCAGGGGCCCTGTCCGCATGCTCTACAACATAAAAGCCCTCCATGTAGGGATCGTTTGAAGCACCAGAAATTGGACTATCGTCTTGGTACATGTTCCATTCGCCATCTTCATTACTATCATTGAAAAGCCCCATCATTTGAAAATCATCTGACGGATCGTTTACATCACCAATATTCCAAATCTCAAGTGGAGTATCAACCACCAGACGGGAAGTCCTGTTCAGCATCTTACTTCCGGTTTCGGTAAAGCGAAACTCAAAATCATCAGGAATCAAATACTGCATACC
>CAZSIH010000043.1:6814-16238 GCA_964606925.1 uncultured bacterium | reverse complement strand
AAATCTCGGATTAAACTAAAAAGACTTTATCCGTCAATTGTTACTTAACATGACACTAGGATGAAAAAACAAAACCGAAAGCTGAAAGCCCAACTGATGTTGGGCTTTAGTGTTCTTGGAATCCTTAGCTGTCAGAATGAATTTGATGCATTTGAAATTAATGGATTTACCATGGGAACGACATATTCCATTGTATATGTTCAAAATCAAATCACAATTGGAAAAGACCGGATTCAGCATAAAGTAGACTCACTCTTAAACCGTTTAAATCAGCAAATGTCCACTTATATTGCTGACAGTGAAATTTCGCAATTTAACTCTTTGAAGCATACTGATTACTTTACCATCAGTCCGGAATTTTCTGAAGTTGTCCGGAGAGCCCAGGATATTTCCCGTCTTTCAAAAGGAGCGTTTGATATTACGGTTATGCCATTGGTACGGCTCTGGGGTTTTGGACCCGGGATTAAGAGAAATATCAAGATTCCTACAGAAATGGAAATTAATAAAATAAAAAAAAATACTGGGTCAGACCAACTGGCCACTAATCAAAACACCATAAAGAAAAAGAACCCTGAGATAGAAATTGATTTAAATGCAATCGCCAAGGGATTTGCGGTTGATCGTATTAGTATCTTATTTGAAACATTAAACATAAATAATTATTTAATTGAAATTGGAGGAGAAATTCGTTGCAGGGGAAGAAACAAGAATGGAGATCAATGGGCAGTCGGGATTGACAGTCCTGAACTTGAAAATTTGTCGGAAAGAAAAATTGAAATAGTGTTGAATGTTTCCAAATCAGCAGTAGCTACATCAGGGGATTACCGGAATTATCTCAAACTGAATGGGAATGTTTATTCCCATGTAATAGATCCTCTTACCGGAGTTCCTGTACAAAACGGGGTCACATCCGCCACGGTTATCGGTCCGGAATGCACAGAAGCTGATGCATGGGCAACTGCTTTACTTGTGTTGGGAAAAAAAGGAATAAATATGATAGAAGATCTGAATGGTTATGAAGCGCTTATTTTACTCAGAGGAGAAAATACAATTCAGAAAATAATGACATCAGGAGTAGAAGATATGATAGTAAATCCAGAATAGGAATTCAAGATGTGTTTGTACATTTTTTCAAATCACCTTTACAAAAATCACGCGTATCAGGATTCCCACCGCATGAACCGCTTAACGGTTTATTCCTAAATATGACACCAATTGAAAGTCCAAGAATGGACAGACCCAAAATACAAATCGTTAAAACGGTAACCATATTTTAAATTAACACAAATTATGATTTTTTTCAATGGAAATAGAAAGAACTATGAATAATATTCTACATGGTTTTTAAGCATTTTAAATAGAAATTCTATTTTTTGAAACGAATGAAAAAAACAGCAATATTTTTCATGTCCGGAATTCCTGCAAGTATATTTGGATCAAATGAGAATCAATTTTATTTGGACGGTACCCAACTATCCATTTGGTGGATTTTTCCTTTCATGGGAATGTTATTATCTATAGCGATTTTTCCACTGATTAGCAGTCGTTTTTGGCATAAAAATTATGGGAAAGTAATCTTTTTTTGGACATGGACTCTTCTTATTCCCATGATGACCTCCGAAGGAATCGGATTCAAACTTACCCTGTATGAATTTTTACATGTGATCTGTGTAGAATATATTCCATTCATTATATTATTACTGGCACTTTTTACAATTTCGGGAGGAATTCGTCTTAAAGGACACTTAATTGGTTCTCCGATTGTTAATGTAATCATATTGTTGATTGGAACTATTTTGGCTAGCTGGATGGGTACGACAGGTGCTGCAATACTTTTAATCCGTCCTCTTTTGAGAGCAAATGCATGGCGACAGCATAGAGTTCATGTTATAATTTTCTTTATTTTCCTTGTTGCAAATATTGGCGGATCTTTAACTCCACTTGGTGATCCGCCATTGTTTTTGGGTTTTCTTCATGGGATTGATTTTTTCTGGACCATACGTTCTATGTTTCTTCCAATGATTTTTATGGTGATCTCTTTATTGGTAATATTTTTTATACTTGACACTGTCTATTATAATAAAGAAACTAGCTCTCATCCTGAACACGATGGCACTTCTTTTGGATTAGAAGGCGGATTCAATTTTCTGCTATTATTGGGTGTGATCGGATCGGTCATGTTAAGTGGTTTTTGGAAACCGGATATATCTTTTACAATTTATCATGTTCACATTGAAGTGCAGAATCTTTTACGGGATTTCCTTTTAATAATTTTAACAATTTTTAGTTGGAAATTCACCCCTGTCTCAATCCGGGATGCAAATGAATTCACATGGTTTCCCATAAAAGAAGTTGCAAAATTATTTGCAGGGATTTTTATTACCATAATACCTGCAATTGCTATTTTGAAAGCTGGAATTTCCGGTGCTCTTTCAGGAGTAGTTCACGCTGTTTCAGGTCCAGATGGTCCGGTAAATATTATGTATTTTTGGGTAACAGGAATTTTATCTAGTTTCTTGGATAATGCGCCTACATATCTTGTATTTTTTAACACTGCAGGGGGAAATCCACATGAATTAATGGGAGAACTGCATAATACCTTATTGGCGATTTCTGCAGGAGCGGTTTTTATGGGAGCGATGACCTATATCGGGAATGCACCAAATTTTATGGTGAAATCTATTTCTGAAGAAACAGGAGTCAGTATGCCTTCGTTTTTTGGATATATGACAAAATATTCAATTCCTATATTGGTACCACTTTTGGTTATAGTTTCACTTATATTTTTCTGATGAGAATTACAAAAGTCACCACAAAAACCGGGGATAAAGGGAAGACCAGATTGGGAACGAATGAACTGGTTTCAAAATCCAGTTTAGAAATTCATGTTTTGGGGGATCTGGATGAATTGTCTTCCGTATTAGGACTGGTAAAAGTTGTATGTACAACCGAAGAACTCCAAACACGAATCGAAAACATTCAAAATGATCTTTTTAATTTGGGTGGTGAAGTGTCTTTGGGGAATAGTTGCAATGAATTGTTAAAAGCAGAAAGGATTGAATTTTTAGAACGAGAGATCGAATCCATCAACGAAAAATTGCCCCCTTTAAAAGAATTTCTCCTTCCGGGAGGAATTGAATTATCCGCCAGAATCCATCATGCCCGTTCGGTGTGTCGCAGAGCGGAACGATCCTTAGTGGCACTCATGGAAAAGAATCCATGCCGTGAAATTTGGGTTAAATATTTGAACCGTCTTTCGGACTATCTATTTATATTGGCTCGACAATCAGGAAAGAGTGAAGGGCAATCAGAACAAATTTGGAAAAGAGATTGAAATTGGATTAAAGCTGGCCCAATTATTTTATCGGCAGTATAGTGGTTTATTAATTAAATAACACTAAATTAATTGTTTATTTACTGAACTGAATTAATGAACTTAAACCGATATAAATCTGTTTTAGAGGATATCAACAGGGTTGCTCTTACCACTCACGAAAATCCTGATGGAGATGGATTAGGTTGTGCTGCTGCAATGTACCATTTTTATAAGGATAAGAAAAAAGAGTGTAAAATTATCCTACCTACACCCTTACCTGCTGAATATGAGTTTCTCGAAAAGGGTTCAATGTTTCATTTGTATTCCAGTGAGACCATGGATTCATGGCTGAAAGATGTTGATTTAATTATTGTTTTTGATGTTGGAGACAGCCGAAGATTGAAGGGTATTGGAAAAGCAATCCAAATGTTCCAAATAACTTCCTTGAATATTGATCACCATGCTTTAATGGATGAATCTGCATTTACTTATAATCTCGTAGACGTTCAGGCAGCTGCTACTGGTGAAATTGTATTTGATATTTTGGATCAATGTTTTTCTTATACCCTTACCAAAGATATTTGTGAAGGGATATTTTCGGCAATCATGACGGATACCGGATCTTTTAGATACAGCAATACAAATATCCATTGTCATGAAATTGCCATAGAGTGTTATAAAGCAGGTGTTAATGCAAGTTATATTTATCAACAGGTGTATGAGACCAGTACAAAAAGCCGTGTTAAATTACTGGGAACCATTTTACATCAATTACATTATGAGTTAGATGGAGAATTGGCTTGGTTCGTTATAGATAAAAACACAATGAAACTGTGTGAAGCCAAGGATAAAGATGTTGAAGGATTCTCTGATTTTGTCCGTACGATAAAGGGTGTAGAAGTTGCTTTGATGATCTTGGAATCGGGAAAGGACAATTGCAGGGTAAATTTCAGATCAAAAGGAAAATATATTGTGAATGAAATGGCAAAAACATTAGGTGGCGGAGGTCATCCCTTTGCTGCAGGAGTAAAGATCAAGGAATCAATAGAAAAAGCAATTCCCCGTATATTAGATGTTGTTAGAAAATCCATAGTTTCCCAAAATGGAACCATAAAATGAAAGTATTTGTAGCCAAGGATGCAGGATATTGTTTTGGTGTGAGGGATGCTGTAAATTTGGCTTATAAAACTGCAGAGGAATACGGAAATGTGTATATGTTGGGTGATATCGTCCATAATGAAAATGTTGTAAAAGATTTAAACAAGGCAGGGACAAAAGTTGTTCAATCACTGGAGGACATTCCGAAAAATGATCCTGTATTGTTCAGGGCACACGGAACGGCAACCCAAGTCTGGCAAAATGCAAAAGGGGAAAATAGAAATATCATTGATGCGACTTGTCCATTAGTACGTGAAATCCATGATGAAGTATCTAAACTGGGAAAAGAAGGAAGACGTATTATCATTATTGGTGATCATGGCCATGATGAAGTGGTAGGAATAGCAAGTCAAGTGACGAATCCCGTTGTGATTGAAAATCCTGAAGAAGCTCAAAATCTGAGGAAAATGAAAAAAGCAGGTGTCGTGTCCCAGTCCACACAAACCATTGAAAATGTACAAGAAATTATTAATATTCTTATGACAAAGGTTTTTGATCTTCGATTTATAAATACAATTTGTTTCCCAACAAAAAGGAATCAAGACCAGATAAAAGAATTAGCAGATTTATGCGATGTGATGCTGATTATTGGTTCATTCACAAGTGCAAATTCAAAACGTCTTGCTCAATTATCCAAAGTAAGGAATTCAAATTCGCATCAGATCACTTGTGCAAGAGATATTCATGGGGATTGGTTTACGAATGTTGAAACGGTTGGTATATCAGCCGGGGCTTCGACACCGGATAATCTGATTGAAGAAGTGGTGGAGTTCGTCAAACACCTTAGTCCGGAAACAGAAAAGGAGATGGTCTATGGCTAAGGCAACATTTGAAGTGAAAGTGGGTTTATCAGAAATGCTCAAGGGTGGAGTCATTATGGATGTAATGTCTGTTGAGCAATCAATCATCGCCGAGGAAGCAGGAGCAGTTGCTGTCATGGCACTGGAACGCATCCCTGCATTGATCCGAAAAGATGGCGGGATCGCCAGAATGAGCAGTCCAAAAATGATAAAAGATATACAGAAGGAAGTTTCAATCCCGGTGATGGCTAAATGCAGAATTGGACATTTTGCTGAAGCTCAAATGCTGGAAGCCCTTGAGGTGGATTTTATTGATGAAAGTGAAGTTCTCACTCCAGCAGATGAAGCCAATCACATTTGGAAACACGATTTTAAGGCACCATTTGTCTGTGGTGCCAGGGATTTAGGAGAAGCATTAAGAAGAATTGGTGAAGGAGCAGCGTTGATCCGTACTAAAGGTGAGGCAGGAAGCGGAAACATCGTGGAAGCAGTACGCCACATGCGCAAGGTACAATCACAGATCAAAGAATTAACCGTAATGGGAGAGGAAGAACTCATGGCAATTTCCAAATCCCTGGGCGCACCATTCAGTTTAGTCCAACAAGTCGCAAAATTGAAAAAACTTCCCGTACCGAATTTTGCTGCAGGAGGAATTGCAACACCGGCTGATACATCCTTAATGATGCAATTGGGAGCAGAATCTGTTTTTGTAGGTTCAGGAATATTTATGAGTGAAGATCCTGCTTCCAGAGCAAAGGCGATCGTAGAAGCCGTCACTTATTATGATGACCCGGAAAAACTTGTGGAATCATCTTCTGAATTGAAGACAGCTATGAAAGGGTTGGAAATGTCTGAAATCCCGGAAGAAGAACGCCTGCAAAACAGGGGATGGTAATAAAAACAATGTGTAAAATAGAAAAGTAATTACATGAAAATAGGAATCCTTGCTTTACAAGGTGATTATTTAAAACATGAACAACTTGTGTTAAAACAGGGTTGGGATTCTGTCCGGGTCCGATATAAAAAAGATTTTTCTACACTGGATGGACTAATAATTCCCGGTGGTGAATCAACAACTCTTACAAAATTACTGAAAGCAACCGGTCTCTTTCTCTCACTAAAAGAATTTTCAGAAACTCATCCCATTTTGGGTACCTGTGCAGGACTCATTTTGATGAGCAGTGAATCTTCAGACTGCATGGTTAATCTGCTTGGATTGTTGGATATCAAGGTTGAAAGAAATGCTTTTGGTCGGCAAGTCCATTCGTTCACTGCAAAGTTAAATATGACTGAAAATGGTTCCACAATTCTGGGAACGTTTATTCGTGCTCCCAAAATTTCACGATTAGCAAAAAATGTAAGTGTATTAGCTCAATTAAATGGAGAACCGGTTGCTGTTCGTCAAGGACTTCACATTGGGCTGACTTTTCACCCTGAATTAAATAGCGAACCTATTTTTCATAAATTGGCATTTTCCACACCCGTTAAAAAAACGAACTATTCGAATCTTGTGATATCCCATGTCCATTGATTTATTAAAACAGATTCAATCCCCTCGTGATTTAAAGACATTATCATTAAATGAATTACAGAAGGTGAATGATGAATTACGAGAATATATCATTTCCACTATTATAAAAATTGGAGGTCATTTAGCACCAACTTTAGGCGTCGTTGAATTGACAACTGCTTTACATTATGTTTTTGATACACCTCATGATAAAATTGTTTGGGATGTGGGTCATCAAGCTTATGCTCATAAAGTATTGACAGGTAGATATGAACAATTAAAAACCATCAGGCAGTATAAGGGAATGAGTGGATTCCTAAAAATATCAGAAAGTGAATATGATACATTTGGTGCAGGTCATGCATCCACATCAATATCCGCAGCACTTGGAATTGCTGTTTCCCGGGATCATCACAAGAAAAACTTTAAAGTTGTTTCGGTAATCGGAGACGGGGCAATGACTGGGGGTCTTTCATTTGAAGGGTTGAATAATGCAGGACTGAGACGGAAACAATTTTTAGTTATACTCAATGATAATGAAATGTCCATTTCACCAAATGTAGGCGCATTAAATTCCTATTTTAATCGGTTGGTAACCAATCCGTTATACAATCGAATAAGGGATGAAATTTGGAATTTGACCGGGTCTTTGCCTTTAGGAAAAGACGTCACCCGAAAATTCATTCGAAAATCAGAAGAAAGTCTGAAAAATATGTTGGTACCGGGTATATTGTTTGAGGAACTGGGATTCAGATATTTCGGTCCCATTGATGGTCATAATTTGAGTGAAATGGTTCGCACCCTTAAAAATATAAGTAACCTGAAAACACCGGCATTGCTCCACGTCCTGACTAAAAAAGGAAAGGGCTTGGTTTCCATGAATGTGGAAAATCGTGAATATCATGATGATGCTGTGAAATTTCACGCCGTCAAACCTAATGGTAAAAAACCATCTAAATTAAAAAAAGAAGTTCAAAAACCATCTGCTCCTGTTTTTCAGGACGTGTTTGGAAAATTATCTTGCGAAATTGCCCGAAACCGGAAAGATACAGTTTGTATTACTGCTGCAATGAAAGAGGGAACGGGATTGGTGAAATATTCGCAGGAATTCCCAAACCGATTTTTCGATGTGGGAATTGCAGAAGCTCATGCAGTAACATTTGCGGCTGGGTTGGCAACTGAAAAAGTACGGCCAATCGTTGCAATTTATTCCACATTCCTTCAGAGGGCATACGACCAGATTATTCATGATGTCGCCATTCAGCACCTTCCGGTTATTTTTTGCATGGACAGGGCTGGTATTGCCGGAGAAGATGGTCCCACTCATCATGGTGCATTGGATATTGCTTATTTGAGGTGTATCCAGGACATGATTGTCACAGCTCCAAAAGATGGGAATGAATTTAGGCATTTACTTTACACCGCACTGGAGCAGATCAATCAACCATTTTCCATCCGTTATCCGAAATCCTCATCGATCCAGTTTGATGAAAATGAGCAAGCAGAATTATTACCGATCGGTAGTTGGGAAACACTCAAAAGCGGAAAAGATTTAGCAGTATTAGCTGTGGGCTCCATGGTTTACCCCGCTTTGAATGCGGCCAAACAACTGGAACAGCAAGGTATTTCATGTGAAGTGGTGAATTGTCGGTTCATCAAACCCATAGATTTGCAATCCTTAAAAAATCTTTCCATTAGATTTGCAACATTTCTGGTAGTAGAAGAGGGTGTGCAAACAGGTGGTTTTGGTGAAGGGATATCCAGTTTTCTTGCAAGGAAATCCGGTGATAAAGTAGTTAAATTTATAAGCCTTCCGGATTCATTTGTTGAACATGGTCCAAGAGATGTTTTGTTGAATGATTTAGGTCTAACGGAAAATGGAATTTTTTCGTCTGTGAAAAAAATTATGGAAAAATTCCCTGTCAATGTATAATGAACTCAACGGTTTTAGCTTTGACCGAATTAATTTGTTTCTCCTTGTCATTACATTAATTGGATTGATTCTCTGGATGCCTGCAGAGGGAATTAAAGCTTACAGAAAACAAAAAACAGGTTTACCAACGATATAAACTATGAGCGAACAATTAGATTTTTTTCAAAATGCTAAAGAGCAATGGGAAACAACGGTTCGATCTTCAAAACAGCGATCATATAATTTTGATACGGTGAGCGGTAAACCGGTACACCTTCTTTACCATCCTGAATCTGATGAGAATGAATATTTGAAAAATCTGGGGTTTCCGGGACAATACCCCTTTACCCGGGGAATTCATCCAAATCTCTACCGTGGAAAACTTTGGACCATGAGACAATTTTCGGGTTTCGGAACACCTGAAGAAACCAATGAAAGATATCATTTATTGTTATCAAAGGGGCAGACAGGATTGTCTGTTGCTTACGATATGCCGACCTTAATGGGATATGATCCGGATGATCCCATTTCCCAGGGAGAAGTGGGAAAATGCGGTGTAAATGTCTCCTCTCTTCCCGACATGGAACGATTATTCAAAGGCATAGATTTAGGAAACATTTCCGTTTCCCAGACTATAAACGGACCAGCAGTAATTTTGTTAGTATTTTACATTGCAGCTGCTGAAAATCAGGGAGTGGATCCGAAGTGTTTAAAAGGTACTTTGCAAA
>CAZSIH010000043.1:0-6804 GCA_964606925.1 uncultured bacterium | reverse complement strand
ACTAATCGACCAGCAATAGTATTACTTGCGTTTTATATTGTAGTTGCTGAAAAACAAGGCGTATCCAATGACTTACTAAAAGGTACTTTGCAAAATGATATTTTAAAAGAATTCATTGCTCAAAAAGAATGGATATTTCCTCCGGAACCGTCCATGCGAATCATAACAGATATGATTCAATATTGTACAAAAAATCTACCACATTATAATACAATTTCAATCAGCGGATATCACATTCGTGAAGCCGGTTCAACTGCAGCACAGGAATTGGCATTTACATTAGCTGATGGATTTACTTATGTGGATTATGCTGTGAAATCTGGTATGAACGTGGATGATTTTGCTCCCAGGCTGTCTTTCTTTTTTAATTCTCATTTGGATTTTTTTGAAGAGATCGCAAAGTATAGAGCTGCCCGGAGAATATGGGCTCGGAAGATGAAAAACAAATATAATGCGCAAAACCCAAAATCATTGAAACTAAGGTTTCATACTCAAACTGCAGGATGTTCTCTCACAGCACAACAACCCGAAATAAATATTGCCAGAACGGGGTTTCAAGCTATGGCAGCAGTGTTGGGAGGAACCCAATCCCTACATACTAACTCCATGGATGAGACTCTTGCATTACCCACAGAAAAATCTGCACAAATAGCTCTGCGAACTCAACAGTTAATTGCTTTCGAAACCGGACTTACGAATGTAGTTGATCCTTTGGGAGGGTCATGGTATGTGGAAGAATTGACCAATACATTGGAAGAGGAAGCTGGAAAATATTTCTTAAAAATTGAAGAATTAGGCGGGGTCATTCCGGCAATTGAAGACGGCTATTTTCAACGGGAAATCGCAAAAGCGGCTTCGGATTATCAACGTAAGGTAGATACAAATGACAGGATTGTAGTTGGTGTTAATGATTTTATGAATAAAGATGAGACAATTGAGATCCCAATTCTCACCATAAGTGATGATGCTCAAAAACGGCAATCTGAACACCTGAAAAAAATAAGAATGGAACGGAATCATAAGAAATTTCAAAAATCATTGGAAAACATAACTGAGACATGTAAGAATGGAAATAATCTCATGCCTCCACTCATTGAAGCGGCAAAATCTATGGCATCATTGGGAGAAATAGTTCAGGCGATGAAACCTGTTTTTGGTGAATGGCAGGAAGGATCTGTCTTTTGATCAAATTAAATAGAATATGACGCCGGGAAAAAGAAAATTCAGCATTGTCATTTTTGGGATATCCTGCGTTATCCTGTTTTGGGTATATTGGGTTTCTGCAGGAAAAATCGGGAATCAATCCGGATTAATTCAATTCTTTTCTATCGCAGAATTAAAAGCACATCCTGTGAGTGAAAAAATAAAACTCGGTGGTTTGGTACAAGAAGGGTCTATAATTTTATCAGAAAAAAATAAATTGAATGTTGAATTTGTTTTAAAGGAAGGGGAAAATAATTTACCCATTCATTACAGTGGTATCCGTCCTGATTTATTTAAAGATAAGGCAGAAGTGATTGTAACCGGGAATTATGTTCAGGGAGTTTTCCTTGCCGAAAACCTTCAGACAAAATGCGCCTCTCGATATGAAGGTGATTTGAGATCAGAAAGTTCTTATAATCTGAAAGAATTATGACACCTGTTGTGGGCAGTACTGCCCTTTCGCTTGCCTTTGGATTTTGCGTTTTATCCACGGTAGTCTTATTGATCTCTATAAAAAGGAGAGATGATCGCCTGTACCAGTCCGGAAGGAATATGGTCGTTATCGTTAATGTTTTCAGTTTATTTGCTACTTTTGTTCTTGTCCGGCTATTAATTATCAGCGATTTAAATGTAGATTACGTCGCTCATTATACATCATTGGAAACCCCATTTTTTTATAAGATCACAGCATTGTGGGCGGGACAATCCGGGTCCCTGCTTTTTTGGCAAGCCGTTTTGTCTGGTTACTGTCTCTTTGTGGTGTTTCAAAATAAATCAAGACATGGTCACTATATGCCATGGGTATTTACATCCTTAAACTTTGTGCAGTTATTTTTTCTTTTGCTCACGAATTTTATCACAAATCCATTTAAACCAACGGAAGCAGATTTTGTGCTGGTAAATGGATTGGGCTTAAATCCTCTCCTTCAAAATGTCACCATGGCAATTCATCCGCCAACCTTGTATCTTGGATATGTGGGTTTTACCATCCCCTTTGCGTTTGTTTTCGCAGGATTATTGCATGGAGAATCAAATGCATTACTGTTAAAGACAATTCGTCGGTGGACTCATGTAGCATGGTTTTTTCTCAGTTGCGGCATTATTTTAGGAGGGTGGTGGGCGTACCGGGAATTAGGGTGGGGAGGTTACTGGGCATGGGATCCCGTTGAAAATGCCTCTTTAATGCCTTGGCTCACCGGAACGGCTTTCATTCATTCCATTATGATCCAGGAAAAGAAAAACATGTTACAAATATGGAATGTGATCCTGATTGCTCTGACATTTTCCTTAACTATTTTCGGAACGTTTCTTACCAGAAGCGGAGTCATGTCATCCGTCCATTCATTTACAGCATCTTCTCTGGGACCTTTATTTTTAGGTTTTGTAGTGATCCTTATAGTGGTATCTGTTTTTTTAATTATTTACCGCTATCCCAGATTAAAATCACAACGCCGGTTGGAATCATTCACATCAAGAGAAAGCGGGTTTTTATTCAATAATGTTATTTTTGTTGTATTATGTTTTACGGTGTTTTGGGGAACCATTTTTCCGGTGATTTCTGAAGCGGTTAACGGTACAAAAATAACTGTTGGGCCTCCATTTTTTAATCAGGTAAATACACCCATCGGACTTCTGTTGTTGGGACTGACCGGAATCGGTCCCCTACTGGCATGGAGAAAAACCTCGTTTTCTAATATGAAGAAGAATTTTTCCCTTCCGCTTTCTATCATGATATTGTCCATTCCTTTCCTCTGGATTTCCGGTTTCAGGAATTATATATTGATTACATTAAGCTTAAGTGTATTTGTCCTGACAGCAATAATAGGGGAGTTTATTAGGGGAATCCGGATCCGAACGAAAAAAAGTGATGAATCTATTTTAACTTCATTACAGAAAATGGTTTCTCAGAATCGCAGTAGATATGGAGGGTATATTGTCCATTTAGGAATTGTGTGTATGTTTATTGGATTCACAGGACAGGCATTTAACCAGGAAAAGGAATTTGGAATTTCGCCGGGACAGAGTGAAGAATTGGGAGGATTTAATTTTGAATTAAAACGGATTGATCCATCAGAACGTCCCAATCATTTTGCCTGGATTGCTGACATCAGAGTTACCGATACCCATGGTGAATACATAACAAATCTTCATCCGGAAAAACGTATTTATTTTCACCGATCTCCTGATGAAAACAGACGCCAGCCCCACAGTGAGTTGGATATTTTCAGCCGCTTCAATAAAGATATTTACTCTATTTTTAATGCAGTGGATGAATCCACAAATACGGCTTTCCTGAAGATTATGATAAACCCTTTGGTTCGCTGGGTCTGGGTTGGTGGATGTGTATTGGCAATTGGTGCACTGGTTGCATTTAATCCAAAATCGAGGAAATAATTTTGGAAATAATCTTAGTGATGCTCATATTCATTGGTTTTACACTTTTTGCGATTCAACCCTTAATATCTTTCGATTCTGAAAAGAAAATAAACCTTGATGATAAACATTCTTTACAAAGGGAAAAGTCAATACTTTACAAGCAGATCAAGGAATTGGAAATGGATTATGACCTGGGAAATATATCGAAAAAAGATTTTGAAGAAAACCGTTTATACTTTAAAAAAGAAGTATCTGAGATTTTTAAAAAATTATCACGGGATTAATATTTTCCTCGACTATGCTGACGGTTGAAAACCTCTCAAAATATTATTATCATAAACCTGTTTTAGACGATATTTCTTTCCATGTTCAAAAAGGGGAAATTGTTGCGGTTATGGGAAAAAACGGTGCCGGAAAAACCACCTTACTGAAAGTATTATCCGGCTTAGTCATTCCAAATGGAGGGAAAGTGAATTTTAAATCCGTTGAATTGAGTATAAATAATCCCACTTCCAGAAAAGATTTTTTTTATCTTGGGCATGAACCGGGTTTCTATTCCGTATATACCTGTATTGAAAACCTATTACTCTGTTCCTCTTTGTATGGATTACAAACATCCCATTCAAAAATCGAAGATGTTATTGAAAAAGTTGGACTGACAAATGTGAAACTCAAACCCATTCGGTTTTTTTCTCAGGGGATGCTTCAGAGATTGAAGATTGCCGCCGCTGAATTGATCCCGTGGAAACTACTCTTTTTTGATGAACCTTTTAACGGATTGGATGAAAAGGGAAAGCAAATGGTGGAAAAACTGATTGAAAACTGGAAAGCACAGGAAAGGACAATGGTTTTCGTGTGCCACTCCGTTGACTGGGTTTTAAAAACTTGCAGTCGGGTGATCCTGATAGATGAGTCCCGGATTGTTCTGGATAAATTTTCTTCGGATGATATTAAAATCCCCATTCATAATGTCCTGAATGATAATGGAATTAATCATAAAATGAAGAATTAATGATCATGTTTAAAACTCTATTATTGCATGAATTCAAAATAAATTTTCGTACAAAAGAAGCGTTTTTCTCCATGCTTTCCTTTGGAATGGTATTGATCGTTTCTCTTGCTTTTTCATTTAATATATCTGAAGAACAATTTGCAACCATTCTTCCCGGTTTTTTTTGGATAACTGTTTTGTTTGTGTCCGTTTTGGGAATAAATCGTATGTTTGCCCATGAACTGACCTTTAATGCCATATCTTTATTTTCTTCTGCGCCTGTTAACAGAGGACTGATTTTTTTCACTAAAACTATCATTGGATTAGTTTATCTAGGTATTGTTGAAAGTGTTTTAATTATCTTGATCTGGTTTTTTTTTCATATATCTTTTTTAGATCAGCCTTTCATTGTGTGTGGACTATTCATACTGGGAAATTTAAGTATTCTGGTAACAGGGGTGTTTATCTCTGGTCTTACTCTCAGTTCAAGAATGAGTAATGTATTAGTTCCTTTGCTGATGTTTCCTCTTCTGTCTCCGGTTATTATTTCCCTGACTAAGGCAACTCAAGGAACCCTTCAGGGATTACCCATCAGTGATTGGCAGATTTGGATATTAATTGTATCCACATATAGTGTAATATTTACACTTTTAGGATATGGGTTATTTGATTATTTAATGGAAGAATGAACCTTTTTTTCTCCCAGCGGTTACCTAAGATCTGTCTGATTGGGATATCCTTTTTATTTTTAATAAATGGTGTTTTGATCTGTTTTTATTCCCCAATGATCGCAGATCAGCATTGGGCTCAAAAGATATTTTATTTTCATGTACCGTCAGCCTGGACAGCTTTCCTATCCTATTTTATTGTAATGGTTTCTGGTATTTTATTTTTAACAAGGAACCAGAAACGATGGGATCGTCTTAGTCTCGCTGCAGCAGAAATCGGAACGTTGTTTACAGCACTTGTTTTAATAACCGGTCCCATTTGGGCATATCCTGTTTGGGGTAAAGCATGGAGTTGGGAACCCCGCCTAACCACAACCTTGATCCTGTTTTTACTTTACATAGGATATTTTATGATTCGATCCTTTGGTGGAACACCGGAAAAGGTTTCCAGAACAGCAGCGGTTTTTGGAATTATTGCTTTTGCAGATGTCCCAATTATTTATTTTTCCGTGGACATGTGGGCGTCAGAATTTCAATCCCATCCACCCAGGACTGTTGTTGCAGAATCAGATTCATCCATCCAACTTTTGTTCTTTTTTTCCTTGATCACTTTTACCTGTGTGTATTTTTTAATGCTTATATTCAGAACACATGTCCTTAAACTGAAAGAAAGATTTCAACGATATGGTATATAATTTCTTTTTTAATTTTATCGCTTCTTTATCAATAATTATTGTATTTATTATTGTGTGGTTTCTATATCAATTAAGAAAAGAAAAGTATTTTATTTCAAGATCCTCAGACTCGTAAAGGGAGTAAATTAATGAAGCGAAAAAATGTTCACATTGTCGGTACCGGTACGATCGGTGAACCACTCATCGGTCTCTTATGCGACTATCGTGATCAGCTTGGGATTGACGATGTGACATTTCATAAAAATACTCCCCTGTTGTCGGATAAATCCAAAGTCATTGATTTAGTTCACAGGGGAGCCAGACTGGCTGTTGATGAAAAAAAATCCAATTCATTCAAAGAAATGGGAATGGAAACTGATTTCGAAACTGAAGAAGCAATTAAGCGGGCAACTGTCGTTATAGATTGTACTCCCAAAGGGATTGGTCATATGAATAAAGAAAAATATTATTCAAAATTCAGTGACAGTGTTAGCGGTTTTTTAGCTCAAGGCAGCGAGAATGGATTCGGTAAAAAATATGTCCACAATATTAATGATAAAACATTAAGGGAAGGGGATCAATTTATTCAAATCGTATCCTGTAATACTCACAATTTGTCCTGTATTACCAATACTTTAGCTGTGAATAATGATCCGGATAATTTAAAGGAAGGGATTTTTGTGTGTATTCGCCGGGCCACTGATATAAGTCAGGCTAGTGGATTTATTCCTGCACCACAGGTGGGAAGACATGGTGACTTGATTTATGGATCGCATCATGCAGCGGATGCCGCTGGGCTTTTCAGTACTTTAGATATGGATTTAAACTTATTTTCATCAGCTATGAAGGTTAACAGTCAATATATGCATGTGGTTTGGTTTCATTTAAGAGT